>DUGS01000151.1:426-13940 GCA_013331265.1 Methanosarcina sp. | reverse complement strand
CTCTCTTTAAGCCTCTTGGCATCTCCAATGTCATCTGGCCTGCTGACCAACAGGGGAATAACCACGGCTGGGGTGATCTGCATTTAACCCCTCATGATATGGCAAAATTCGGATACCTCTATCTTAATAACGGGACATGGAATGGAAAACAGATAGTTCCGGCAGAATGGGTGGAAAAGTCTACTCAAATACATGTTCTTTCTCTTGCTGAGGATAATGGGAGTGATGGATATGGCTACCAGTGGTGGATTCCAAACGACGACCTTCCTGAACGTTATGAAGCAAGGGGTCGTGGGACTCAACTAATAACTGTCGTGCCTGAACTAAATCTCATAGTAGTAACTACTGGCGGCGGCTTTGATATGGATGAGGTTGCTCCTTTTCTTGTTGCATCTCTGAAATCAGACCAGCCTCTGCCTGAAAACCCCGCCGCCTATGGACGGCTTCAGGAAAATATAAATGCCGCTGCAGAGCCTCCTGAACCTGAACCTGTGAAGCCTTTGCCTGAGATGGCGAAAAAAATTGATGGCAAAACATACGTTCTCGATTCCAATCCTCTGGACCTTCAGTCTCTCTCTTTAACTTTTGATGAGGAAAAAGGGGAAGCTTTATTCAGAGTTGGACTGCCGGAAAACCAGACGTTGGAGTTTCTTCTGGGGCTGGATAACGTCTCCAGATTCTCTCCCGGAGAATATGGTCTCCCTGCGGCAGGGAAAGGATCGTGGGAGTCGGATAATGTTTTTGTTGCTTATGTCGATGAGGTCGCAAATGTAAATCACTATAAGGTAACTCATACTTTTCAGGATGACCGGGTGACCATACAGTTGCAGGACCCTACATGGTATGGAAATGTAGAATTTGGCGGGAGGCTAGAGGGCAGCAGCGAACAGTAATTGGGGGCACAAAATAATAACGGCAGTTGATCAGTGATAGTTTTCTTGGGGAAAGGTTCAGGTTTCTATGATGAAAATTTATTTCATTACATATTGAAAGATATTCCCTGAAATTCAGGGTATATTACCTCTATTTTTTAGGTAGAAAATAGCAAATATTGGGTTATTTGGGGTAAAAGTAATGAGGGGTACTGAATATTCAAAATTTATCGAATTACTTGTGTTTTTATTGTTTCTGCTCACAGCCTCTGGTTGTGTTGAGACTCCTGATTCAGATAACGAATCTGCTTCAGTCAATGAGTCCGCAACATACTGGCCTACCGAAGGCTGGCGGACATCAACACCTGAGCAGCAGGGGATAGATTCGGAAAAATTGGTTGAGTTACTGGATTACATTCAGGAAAAGGACATTAAAATACACAGCCTGTTGATTATACGGAATGGATACGTCGTGACTGATGCCTATTTTTACCCTTTTACCAATAATTCAGTACACGATGTTGCTTCTGTTACTAAAAGTTTTACAGGAACCCTGATAGGCATTGCTATTTCTGAGGGATATATCAAAGGGGTTGAGCAGCCCGTCCTGGAGTTTTTCCCGAATCGCACTGTTGCAAATGTTGATGCAAATAAAAAGGCAGTGACTCTGGAAGACCTTCTCACCATGAGGTCAGGTTTTGAATACGTTGACGAACCGTACGAAGTCACTACAATGCAGATGCAAGAAAGTCCTGACTGGATCCAGTTTACGCTTGACCAGTCCATGGTGGAAGAGCCAGGCACCCACTTTGTTTATTGTAACAGTAACTCACATCTCCTCTCAGGGATCATTAATGAAACCACTGGCATGAACGAACTCGATTACGCCAATAAAACTCTCTTTAAGCCTCTTGGCATCTACGATATCATCTGGCCTTCTGATCCACAGGGAAATAATCACGGATGGGGTAATCTGCATTTGACTCCCCATGATATGGCCAAACTCGGATACCTCTATCTTAATAACGGGACCTGGGACGGGAAACAGATAGTACCGGCAGAATGGGTGACAAAGTCGACACAAAAGCAGGTTTCTCTGGACGAAGGCAAGGGATATGGCTACCAGTGGTGGATTCCAGGTAGCTATCCCGGAGTTTATGAAGCAAATGGTCGTGGGGGTCAGCGTATAATTGTTGTGCCTGAAGCAAATACCATAATTGTAACCACTGGCGGAGGCTTTGAGATGGAGGATATTGCTCCCTTCCTTGTTGCAGCTCTGCAGTCAGATCAGCCCCTCCCTGAAAATCCCGACGCCTATGGGCAGCTTCGGGAAAAAATAGATGCCTTTGCAGAGTCACCGGGTCTTAAACCTGAACCGGTAAAGCCTCTGCCAGAAATCGCGAAAAAAATCGAAGGCAAAACATACGTTCTTGATTCCAATCCTCTTAACCTTCAGTATCTTACTTTAACTTTTGACGAGGAGAAGAAGGGAGCTTTACTTAGACTTAGCCTTAGACTCCCGGAAAATCAAGAAATAGAGTGGTTTCTGGGGCTGGATAATGTCTCCAGAATTTCTCCCGGAAGATTCGGCCTCTCTGCTGCAGGGAAAGGATCATGGGAGTCAGACAGCGTTTTTGTTGCTTACATCGATGAGGTGGGAAACATAAATCGCTGGAAGATAACTATGACTTTTCAGGATGACAGGATGACCATTCAGATGAAGGATACTGCCGCGGATCTAATTGGAAATGCAGAGTTTGGCGGCAGGCTTGAGTTTACAGATTGCCTGCAATTTTAACGAAAAAATTTGTTCCAAGCGATAAAAAAGTAGGAATAGGAAGAAAGGGACCAAAGTCCATTGGTCTGTAGTTCTGGAATTCGGTCTCTTTATATTTTATTTATCTTTTTCATACAGGAGAGCTTTTGTAAGGGAGAAGTAAATTACACAACTTGGGGTTCAAAGAAGTTGTCTTTTTTCCCAGTAGCATAAACCGCATCATTGTCCTTGGCAAGCTCTTCCTGCTTATGATTTTTTCCACGGTTTCAGGTTTCAAGGGGAGTCTGATCGGAAATACTCGGGGTTTCCTCTGGAATTCCAAAGGAGAAGTACGTAGCCCAGTTCCTTCCAGGGAAGGCATAACCAGCGCCCCAGGCACCTTCTTCGAGGAGTATTATGCCATCATCTTCCACGACCTCTTTCTGTACAGCGGCATGGGCTGCGATGAATACAGTATCACCCGATCCAAGGCCCAAGTCTGCAAGAGGAAGAGTATAGGTAAATTCTGTTACTCCGAGGAGATGTTCCTCTGAATAGTTGAATTGACCAGGAATCGGGTCCCCTTTCTTTGTTGTCGGGATTTCTTCAAGGTCCCCTGCAACGGCAATGTGGGTTTCATTTAAGGTCCATCCGTCTTCTGTTGTGTATTTTATATAGAGGTTTGCTTCGTCATATGTGGCGTTTACCATTCCAACATCAAGTGTCTGACCAGCCAGCAGGGCAACCGTCATTCCTGACTCTCCATCAATCGTTTGCGTCTGATCAATTGACCCGTCATTTCCAATATCTATCTGGATTAAGATGCGTGTTTGACCAAGATCATCCCAACTTTCTGGAATGATGGTTGCGGAAGAATTCTCATCGACTGAAATTTCAAAGGGACAATCATAAGTTCCAGGATTGAAACCAATTTGTTCAAGATAAAGATGTAACTCTCTTCTGTTTCCTGCATTGGTAATTTTCACTCCAGTTAGACCCTCAGTAAACGAGAGTCCTAAGGTTTCACCAGGTTCAAAGTTTTGACTTTCAATCATGACTACACGCGCGTAATTATTTGTCTCTTGATCAAGCATTAATCTTACAAATCCGGTGCTATCACCAGAAATAAGTTCAACACTTGAGCCATCAACAGGAACGTATAATTCATCTTGGGAACCTTCACTAGCACTTATATCAGCTTTAATCAGAGCACTTGGTTTCATTATGGATACGGATGCAACTTCATCCTCTGTGCCGATTATTTCTCGACGCAGGTCGAGATTCCCTATGTCGTAAGTCTCAGGAAATTCACTTTCAGCTCCTGTTATTTCAACCTTATATGCTCCTTGAATATCACTCACAAATTCTCCATTATAGTATCCGAGGTTGTTACCAGATCCGTCAGTGTAAAACAAATGTCCCGTCGGAGACGTAATTGTTTCATAGTTTCTCATTTGAGGTTCCTGTTGAATGGAACTAAGTCTGACGGCAGTGACTCTATTAAAAACATTTCCTCCATTCCAAGGATTCGAACTGCCATCTCGAACATTCCAATTTGATAAATCAAAAATTAACTCACGTTCTTGTGTGGTGCTCTTAGAGTTGTCATATATGAATACTGTTGCAGACGAATGATCTGCCGATTCTACTATTCTAGTAGGTGTGACTGTATGACCTGCACTTCTCCAAACTTGGTTGTTCGTATCATACCATGACCACCAGATATCAATTACCATGGGATCATCCCACCCATTTCCAGAATTCATCCGCTGTTTCAGCTCATTATATACTATTTGTGGATTATTATATATTCCTCGATCTTCATGACATACATTATCAAGTTGGCGAGGGTGATAATATTCAATCCAATCTTGAATTGTACTCAAGAAATCCGGAAATATATCATCATTGGGTAAATCATCCAGCCAATTGTTTCCGATATCATACCCCTCAAAAGAATTCTGGCACAAATACAAACTGCTTGAAGCCATTCCAAAGCATCTTCCACCATTTGCTGTATGAGTGTATGAATTTTCATAGAAATTTTCGGCTCTTGGCAACCGTTGACCATTTATTTCAATTTCATCTGCCCCATATAGATCGCAGAATTGAGACCAAGCTAAATTATCCCGTCCAGTATTAAGGAAACGATAGCCGTTTGGATCAGGTCTGAAATTTGTATCATAATTTGAGCTCATGCTAGGAACAGTAACCCCTCGAGAAACGCTTTGAGTGGCCATTTCCGCGGCTGAAGCCGTAATCGTATAAGTAAACAATTGGTTTTGTGTTTGTTCTGATGCCCTGACATACCAGACCACAGAACGCTGATCATTTGGACCGAGGTTTTCAATTCTTTGTGTAACAGATGATCCTTCAAGTTCAAGACCTTCGGGAAGTTCAATGCTCAAATCAATATCAGAAGGGTTCGATAAATCGTGCTCAATGTATGCTTGAATTGTAAATGGATTTGGTGAATATTGACCATTTACTACTTCAAGTTCAATTGGGCTTGTTACCGAGAGACTGATATCTCCAAAGGCTTGACTTAAATCACTGAGACCATAGTATGTGACATATTCAACTGTTTCTTGTGGATCTAAATTCACCTCATTCCAATAAAGTCCAACAGAACTATCAGGGTAACCGCTGTAGCCGAATGGCTTCCCAGGTGTAATCGAGTATTCCCACGTTGTATCATAAAAGTCCGGCCATGAAGCAAAGATAACACGGTCAGGCTCTGTAGCATCTCCACCTTTTAGTGTACCTTGGGAAACAACAGTTGGATTGTTTAAATCATCAAAAGACTGCCAAAAGTCAGGTACTTCGTTACGAGATTTTAAAAATTCGCGTTCCGTAGTGATAGGGATACCCATTTCAGAACCCACTTCTGGCACTTGGAATGGTGCTCCATCATTAGGTCCAAGCATTGTGTCCAGTAATATTCTCAAACCAACATTATGACTTTCGATCTGGTCAACATTTGTGAATTGATATCTGATCTTCATCGCGTCAGCACGACCAGTAGAGGGGTTTGGAACAAGTTCACACACTTGCGTCACCTGAATATTATCACAAGTCCACACACCCTTAACATAAGTACCATAGTCGGTTGGAATCTCAGAAAATGTTCCCTCTTCACTCCCAAAAATGCGGTTATTTTCATCTATCCTAACTGTTGTGAAAGAAGTAAGTGGTAATGGGTGACCATACAAAAGAATCTGGTTATCATCATTTTGGTTTGAAGGATCGCCACCCGTACAACCCAATGTAAATCTACCGAGTGACCAAGACTCTTCAAATTCCACAGCTATGTCCAGATAGTTATTTGAAATTTCTACAGGACTATGGTAAATGCGCTCAGGAAACAGGCTTTCTTTTGAGTACTCGGCATGAACCGGAATAATGAACAAGAAATTCAAAACTACTAATATGTAGATCAAAGATCTAAATTTCACTTAAACCACTCCTTATAATTTGTTGAATTTAAACATTATTTTCCTTTACTCTTGCCGAAGAGAAACAAGAAGCAAAGGTTTAAATACACGTTTCTATCCCCCACCAATAAGGGTAAATAATCCCCAAATAAGGGTAAATAATCCCCAAATTTAGAAGCGAGACAACTTCTAAATCTAACACTTATGTATAAATAGCCATAAATGTCGAATTTAGAAGAAACATCTCATCTAAATCCAATACTTATGCATAAAGGGTCCTAAAATATAACATTTTCTATTTTTTCAAATTCTTTATTATTAAATTAATACAATCATATTCCAAAACTAGTGTTACATCAGCCTTAAAATTTCGTAATTGTATACTATTTATAAAGAATCACAGGGATTCCTTATGAAAAAATACACTGTGACACTTACCTAAGATGAACGTGAAACTCTTTGTAAACTTACTTCAAAGAGCAAACATCACTCTATTAAAATCTACAACTTTCTATTCTTACTTAGGAATGGTAAAAATATAACTTCAAATACTCAATTTGGGAATGGCTCCCTAACCACTGCTAAAGACAATATCAAGAACAAAAATCATGAAATTATATCTTCTTTATTCCTTAATTGCGATAAAGGTGAATGGAATGTTAACCATTCAATCAACAAAGAAATCTCATGTATCCTGAATCTCAGTTAAGAAAAATTGACCTTGTAAAATTCAGGATAAATTTTGGTGATTCCAGAATATTTTAAAAAGTTTCGGTCTAATGATTATGAAATCGTTTTTGAGTTGCATCACAAAAGAATTTCATAATCCGTTATAACTTTCTATCGGTGAATAGAATCTATTTCGTGATGTTATATATTCAGCGTTCGAAACTCGGGTTATTTGGAACTACTGTATGAATAAATAGTTATTTAAGATTTTAACATTGATAATATATCATGTCAAATAAAGTTCTAACCATGTTGATGTTATTATCCATTTTTTTCTCAGGTTGCATAGATTATTCAGACTCAGAAAAAAATGAAAATATGGAAGATGTGATTACAACTGTAAAGAATGAATCAACTACAGATGATCAAATGTTAAAAATCGATAAATCTTCATATGAAGTGGGAGAAATTGTAAAAGGCAGATTCGAATTCGAAAATGACATATTTGTTCAATCTTATATGTCTATATATAGATTCGAAAATAATAGTTGGAAATATTTAGGTATGTGGGATTATAATGGTACCCTCTATGAGGGTTTTGGTGCAATACCTCCAAGTATAAAAGTAAATAGCAAAACAGATTCACCTCTGTTTATTAAGTGGAATCAAAAAATGATTGAAGATTCTTTATCAGGTTCTCTGGATGAAAGCATTTCTATAACACAAGCTAACCCGGGAAAATATAAAATTCAAATCTCTTATGGAAATCAATCCGATTGTTCAAAGACAATAGCTGCAGAATTTATAATCGAGTAATTGCAGTTTTGGCCGTGTATGTTTTATCCCAAAATTATTTCGCTTTTTAAATTTTTGGTGGCCCCCCAATAATCAGTTGATATTTTCCAGATATTCATATATTCGCTTTCCGCTCTCGCTTTATGTTTAATGTACACTCAATTTTCTGTACGCGGGAAAGCTCAGAAAGCAGGTGCAGATGAACAAAGATTATTCAACGATAAAATATCAACCAGCTAATGAGGCACGACCAAATTTTTTATTGCAGCTATATATTGTCTACAGGTTACTCACTATTCTACTTCAACTTCAATTTTGTTTCATTTTATTACATGATTCGCCACGTACCAAAATGGAGTTGGAACTCACTCAACTTTTTACCTTTTGAGTCGCATGCTGTTTTATTGGGTATCGAACTTTCGAATGGTTTTGAATCTGCGAAACCATTTCAGGATACAACATAAAAACTCATAAACGTCAAAATTACTCGAATATTCCTCTTACTTCTTTCAACATCTCCCTAATCCTGATATTTTGAGGGCAGACCTCCTCGCATTCTCCGCATTCAACACAATTTCCAGCTTTCTCTTCCGGCAGCAGGAGAACCCCATACTGGAATCTGGCATTTTCAACGTCGTCAAGCATAAAAATATCATTCAGATAACTGAGATTACGCGGGATATTCACTCCTGATGGGCAGGGCATACAGTACTTGCAGTTTGTGCAGTTGACTTTTATCCTGGACCTGTAAATGACACTTACTTCAGAGATCAGGTTTTTTCTTCGGTTGAAAGGGAATTGGGTTTCCCTTCTTCTGCAATTCTCAGGTTTTCTTTCAGGTGCTCCATTTCTGACATCCCGCTCAGGACAACACTGATTTCGGGATAGTTCCAGAGGTAGCGGAAAGCCCATTCTGCCGGGGTTCTTTTAGTTTTGGCGCGGTCCCATACCTTTCTGGCTTCTTCCGGGATTTTTGATGCAAGATTTCCGCCTCGCAGGGGTTCCATGATAACGACGGCAAGCCCCTTTTCAGCCGCATATCTCAGGCCATCGATTCCTGCCTGGAAGTTTTCGTCCAGATAATTGAACTGGATCTGGCAGAGGTCCCATGGGTAGGCTTCAACAACTTCCTTAAATACATCCAGCTCATCGTGGAAGGAAAAGCCTGTGTATCTGATCTTTCCGGCTGCAATAGCTGAGTTAAGGAATTCTATAATGCCGAATGCTTTCAGTTTTTCCCAGTAGCTCTTCTTTACGGCATGCAGAAGGTAGAAGTCGATGCAGTCAGTCTGGAGCTTTTCAAGCTGCTCATTTAAGAAGCGATCCATATCCTCTTTTCGGTTTACGCGCTTGCAGGAGAGCTTTGTTGCCAGATGTACCTTTTCCCGGTAGCCATCCTTAAGGGCTTTCCCCAGAAAAATTTCGCCCATCCCTCTGTGGTAAGAATAGGCAGCGTCAACGTAATTGACTCCGTGGTCAATAGCATAACGGAGAAGTTCTATTGCCTTTTTTTCATCTATCTTTGCAGGATCTCCGTCAAAAACCGGTAGCCTCATGCAGCCATATCCGAGAATAGAAACCTTCTCACCCGTTTTTCCCAATTTACGGTATAGCATCTTTTTACCTCAGCGATTTTGCCTGCCTGAATGATAGAATTATGACTCTAAATGTTTTCCGCCCCGAATTGCGCCTCGGGAGTACGCGGTCCTTTTCGCTGCGCTCAAGAGGACTAATTTACGGCAAAACAGTAAGCGGAGTTCAAGAGGACTAATTTATGGTTTATTATTAAAGTGAGCTTTGCTAAGAAGGACTAGTTTGAAGTAATTAAAGAGGATTGAACTAAGGAGAACTGATTGGAGATTATGTTAAGAGATACTGTTATATCCGATCCTTACCTATGACATATCGATAATTATGGGGAAGAATATCCAAGAAATCAAAGATGTAAAGGGCTTTTTGCCCAGGTCTATTGCGTACGCTGAGCGGATGAACGAGGATTTTGGCGAAGGGCTTGCAGGTTTTTATAAGTCTGTCTGGGCTGAAAGGGAAGGCGGGCTTTCCATGAAACAGAAGCATCTGATGGTTTTTGCTATCGCCTGCTCCAATAATAATGTACAGAGCGCGGTCAAGATCCTGGAGAGGCTTCATAAATTCGGAGCTACAAAAGCTGAAATTACGGATGCTATGATGATTGCTGCCTGGACTGGCGGTATTCAGAATTTCACGGATTTCAGTGCAGCAGTACTGAAAGAAATGGAGAGATTGGGGTACTAAGATTGGGGTACTAAAAAGACTCTCCTCTCTACTTTTTTAGAATAATTTTTAAATTAGTTCTTCTTTATATTTATTGTAATTTTTGTGCCAGTTATTTCTGTAGTTTATTTCGTTTTATTGTACAATGCCTCAGTCTCAGAATACACTATGCTCAAGCCTTAAATTATTCATATCAAACTTTCTTCAGCTCACTAAAATATTGAGAATAATACCCGGAGCCCGACAAATGTACTGCGCAACTGAAGGAATGAACAGGATATGTAATCCGGTTCTTTTTAGAGAAGTCCAGAAAATGGACCAGCTGTGGGTCAGGCTTGTTGTCGGGATTTCGGTAGTTTTCTCATGGTATGGTGCATATCAGCAGCTTATTCTGGGGAAACCTTTCGGAAATAACCCTGCTCCTGACTGGATGATGTTTGTTTTGCTGCTTGTTTTTGGAATTGTTTTTCCTCTTTTTTTCCACTCCTTCAAAATGGTCACCGAGGTCAGGAAAGAAGGGCTGTATATTTGTTTTTACCCGTTTCATTTTTCATTTAGATATTTTCCTATCAAAAATATCCAGGATTATGAAGTACTGACTTACAGCCAGATCAGAGATTATGGTGGTTGGGGCATACGCTACGGGTTAAAAGGGACAGCATATAACGCAAAGGGTAACAGAGGAGTTCATTTCGAATTTGTGGATGAAGGTAAAGTAAAAAAACTAATGGTTGGTTCTCAGATTCCAGAAAAGCTCTCTGAAGCTATTGACAGAGCAATAAGAATGCAGAGCTAAATGCAGAGCTGAGGATAATTTTTGTTCTGCTCATTTTTCAATTATTTACTTTTTGTCTATTAAATCTCAATGCATTTGTATGAAATTCATCGCGTACAGTTAAAAAACCAAATTCTTTAGCTGAGTGGCAGTTCACCCAACATATTCTACAGTCTTTTTCACGGGGCGGAACAGCCGCATGAAATCGTGTACATCTTCAGGGAAGTCCGTATTCACTGAAAGTCCGAGATCCTTTGCTTCTCGGGCTGAGAGTGGGGTGCTGTGTATCATTTCCCCACTAACCAGTTTTTCAACAACCTCATCAAGCCTGTCTTCCCCTCCGGGTCCGGGCTGGATTTTGCCTTCAAGGAGTTCTTTTGCAACGTTCCGGGTAAGCTTGAGGGCTTTTCTTGACAGATCGCTCATAACAAGGGTTGAATCTTCAGCATCTTCTTTTTTCGTTTCTGCAGCGTAGATCCAGGAAGGAGCCGGAAAGAGCCCGCGTATAAGATCTCCTACCTGAGGGTCTATGGGTCCGATAATGGCATCTTTATCCATCACGATTTCATCTGCTGCAAGGGCAATAATCGTACCCCCTGACATCGAATAATGGGGGATAAGTACGCGGGTCTTTTTGGGGTGGTTCTTGAGGGCGCGGGCAATCTGGATGCTTGCATGCATCTGCCCACCAGGGGTATGAAGGATCAGCTCAAGAGGGTAATCCCTGTATTTCCTTATCCAGCGCAGCACCTGCTCGGCATCTTCTTCGTCTATGGATTGATATGCGGGCAGCCCGAAAAAGGAGACCACCTCCCTCCTGTGGATCATTGTCAGTACCTTATAGCCGTGGCGCTTCTCCATAGCTTTCATTTTCGCCATACGCTGCATACGAATTTTTTTGAGCTGAGACTGCGGATAGATCATGGCATAAAGAAAGAGAAAAACGAACAAAAGAAAGGTCAAATCCCAGACACTGAGTGTTACATTGTCAGCTATAACCAGAAAATCCCCCCTTTAATTTCCTGTACGGCAGCCCGAGCTGTCAAGCAGACAAATTCAGATCCCTGACTTAACCTCTCAGGGAGAGGTCTTTAAATTTTAATCATTATAATCTGTCAGGACTTTATTGACCTGATTCCATGTTTTATCTGCACTATTAATTTATCCTGCAATCTATTAATTTCTATTCTCAACCTCTACTCTTTGAAAATTCTGGATTTATTTAAGTTCAGCCCCTCCAGCTCCTTTCCATTTTTTCATACAGACCAAGCAGGTTGTTCCGCGTAATTTTGAAATATGGATGGTCAGGTCCGTATTCTTTTTCGATAATATCCAGGGCCTTTTCGTAAAGATCAATTGCAGTTTCGTATTCTCCCATACTTTCGTGCAGGCCTGCCAGGTTGTTAAGAGTCGTGCCAACATCTGGGTGAGTGGGTCCAAGTGTGGATTCATAGATCTTGAGAGCTCGAGTATAGAGGGGAAGAGCTTTTTTGTGCTGCCCCAGGATCCTGTGCAGTTCGCCAAGGTTGTTCAGGGTCTTGGCAACCTCTGGATTGTCCGGACCAAGGATGCGTTCCCTTATTTCAAGGGCTCGTGTGTAAAGTTCAAGGGCTTTTTCATGCCTGCCTTTCTGGACATAGACTCCCGCAAGGTTGTTCAGGGTTGTTGCAAAGCCTGCATGCTCGGTTTTTCCCATGTTTTCCATAATCTCAAGGGAGCGCGTATAGAGGATAAGGGCTTTTTCGTATCTTGTAGTCTGGAAATAAAGCAGGGCAAGGTTGTTTAGCGTCTGGGCTATTTGAGGGTGTTCTTTTCCATATATCTTTTCCTGGAGTTTAAGTGCCTGCCCGTATTTTTCCTCGGCTTCCTCAAGTTTGCCCATTTCCGAAAGAAGGACACCAAGGTTATTCAGTGTACCGGCAGTATAAACCATTACCTTCCTATTTTCAGGCTCTTTTTCTGCAAGTCTTTCGAGAAGTCCGAGTACACGGACGAAAAGTTCTTCGGATTTTTCCGGCTTTTCAATTCCTTTGTAATAAAAAGCCATCCTGTTAAGTGTCCTGATAGCTCCAAGGTTCTCAGTACTCAGAAAGTTTTCCTGAATTTCGAGAGCTCTGGTATAGTATGAGATGGCTTCTTCCTGTCTGTCCATAACAGAGCAAAGAATTCCAAGCTCACTGAGCGTGTCCCCGGTCTCAGGCTGATTCGAACCCAGGATTTTTTCACGGATACCAAGTGCTCTTAATAATAACCTGAGGGCTTCTTCGTGCTTTCCCATGTAACGATAAATTCCTGCAAGCCCGTTCAATGCAGATGCAGTTCCGGGAGCTTCAGGCCCGAGTTCTCTTTCTGCAGTATCAAGCAGTTCTTCATATATTGGTAAAAGCATTTTCCAGGACGCTGACCTGTAGAAGGGCTCGGCCAGGGAAATAAACCACTCCACAAGCTCCTGAGGTCTCATAATCTCTTTTGCATATTTAAAGGCCTCCTGCAATGCGACTTCATCATCGGCGGCGACCAGTTCAGGGTCCAGATTTTTTAACTGCCTCTCGTAGCGTTCAAAGAGAGCCAGTATATCATCTTCCCGCTTTTTGTTTTTCTCATCAGCCTTAGTTTTGGGTGAAGTTTCCTCATTATCAGATCCTTTTGTCGAATTAGCCGTCATTTAGACCTCCTGAACGAAATAATAAAATAATAAAGATCATAAATCAAAATATTTCAAAGTCTTCCATTTCAAAGTCTTCCTATATTACACTATCACAAAAACAGCATCCATTATAATTTTTAAAGTTTACTCCTCATAACTTCAAATTAATTTAAAGTTAAAGTAAAAATTATATGTACTGTCGAATATTGAGAGTTCACAAAAGAAGGAGTGAGGAAAACGAATCCCTGGCCGAAGATGGAGATGTGCAGCAGGAGCATGTGAAGGTTCCCGAAGGCTCATATGTATCTGGAAA
>DUGS01000151.1:0-258 GCA_013331265.1 Methanosarcina sp. | reverse complement strand
ATATGTATCTGGAAAGGCATCTGTCGAGAAAGTGATGATAATAATGACCCGCTCGATCCCACCCCAGATAAGGGCTGTGGCTTCCGGGATGCTAGGGGGGAGCTGCGAGAATATTGACAGTGAAAACATTACCGTAACAAGGGAAGGGAATGTGTTCTTTGTGGATCTGCCCACGCTGATACAGGACGGCGTGCCCTGTACCCGTAACCTGGTCCCCTTTGAAGAATATATTCCAGTGAACTACTCCTCCCTGTCGGC
>DUGS01000155.1:23320-60410 GCA_013331265.1 Methanosarcina sp. | reverse complement strand
AAAAAATTAGACAATCAGGTATTTGCTGTCCTTAATCTGAGTTCTGCTGTTCATGCCGAGTATTTCTGCAATTTCAACGCCTTCGCTGCCGATATCTGAAAGCTGTGCGTACATTTCAGCTTTAGAAATATATTTCTCGGTTCTTGTTCCGTCGGCCTTTTCCATTTTGATAGTAATTTCTTCTTTATTATGACCTTTTGCCAGGCATTCATTAACGATCACGCCGTACTGTTCGGCAACTACTTTCAGACAGTCAAAAACCTGGTTTGTAGATACTGCATCCTCTTCATCAAGCAGAACTTTTGAAAGGGAATAGGTTCGGATGTTTGTCCTGAGATAATTCTGAACCATTTCCGGAATCTTAGCGAGAACTGAGATGTCAATGCGAGCTCCAAGCTCTTTGTCGGCAGTAATTTCTTTCTCGTCTTCATACACGAAGTAATTGAGCCCTCCGCCTTCTATCCTGAACTTCCGGTTTGATTTTTTATTTTCAAGAATAATACGAACATTTTTTTCGCTGTCATATTCAAGGGAGGTTACTAAATAATCTGAGAGGTCCTGCATTTTGATTTTCTCTTCTTTTCGCAGAATTCCTGCTTTTGTCCAGCCTGGCAGGCTAAAGTTTCCAATAAGTCTGTCTACTGTTAGAGGCTCTTCTGCAAACCAGAGCCTATAATAGTACTGAACGCCTGAAATCGAACCTTCCATTACCCCTGAAACTTCGTTCGTACTGCTGGAAAGCTCAAACCTTTTTTCTGCTCCATATATCCCCGAGATCAAAAATGGTGTGAGGGCCTCAAGGACCTTGACCTCTATTTTTTGGTACTCCTGAGCGGCTCCACTTTCGACTTTTCTGGATTCAATATCGAGAATTTCACGCTTTCGCCCCAGATTTTCACTGCAAGTGGTAAGGATTGCATCAGTACAGGATGCCAAATCCTCAGCGCCTATGTCCCTTTCTAATTTCTTAACCAGTATTCTGAGTTTTTCCTCAAAAAGGTTCATTCCCATAATTCTATTGTTTAATTTATGGAGCTCTTCTTTGTTTTTACACTTTAGTTCTATGATAGAATTCTCCAGAGGAATTACCTTAGCAGTTATATCTATGAATGATTTCAGATCCTCAATGAAATCCCTCTGTACAGGCAGTTCCGTAGAGTCCTGGTAAATATATTTCATAAAAAGCACCCTGGAATTCTGAGCTAACTCTTCAAATATTCTATGCCGTATAGATATATAACATTTTATCCAGGATCTTCAGGCACTCTTTTGCGGCTTTCCCCTTCCCCTTCAAGAATATGCCTTTACCCCAGAATTTCCAAAAAAATTTAGAGGGGTGGGTCCCCTCATATATTTAAAGAAGAACTTTCCGGACAGGGTCCAGAATTTCATTTATATATTTTGCAGCTGAATTTTTAAGGTCCATTGGGTGGACTTTTTCTTCTATGAAGTCGCTTTCCATCTCAGCATAACTGTGGTAGGTAAGGTTTCCACCGAATTTCTCAGGTCTTTCAATAACGATGGACTCATATCTTGGGAAGATATGATAGCGGAAAAGAGCAAGAATCGGGTTTTCTTCTACGTCTCCAATCTTGCAGAAAGCTTTCTTAAACTTCCTGTAGATCTCCTCTTCCGTATCATCTACTGAAATATAATTTTCCTTTGAAGAAGCCATCTTGGTTCCGTCAAGACCAAGGAGGATAGGAGTGTGAATACAGATCGGTACTTCAAATCCGAGGCTTTTTAAGTTTTCGCGGGCAAGCATGTGGATTTTTCTCTGGTCAATACCTCCCACCGACACATCCACTCCGAGCATGGCAATGTCAATAGCCTGCATCAGGGGATAAACCATCTGGGAAACCATGGGGTCATCCATTGCACGCCCTACTTCGTCCATGCTCCTCTTTGCCCTGTTAAGAGTGACCGCTCTTGAGAGTTTGAGAACATTTAACATGTACTCGGGTCCCAGCTGGAAGGTTGACCCGTAAACGAAATCTGTTTGTTTTTCATCAAGCCCGAGAGCGATAAAGCAGCGCCTGTTGTAGTCTGCAATTTTCTTGACTTCTTCCAGAGTGCCTTTCTTGTTCATATAAGCGTGTACATCTGCGAGCAGGACAGTGATTTTGAACCCTGCTTTTTGCAAATCCATTAACTTGTTTACGGTAAGGACATGTCCCATGTGGATTTTTCCGCTTGGCTCATATCCTACATAAGCACGGGGAGCTTCTTTTTTATTAAGTAGTCCTTCCAGTTCTTCTTCAGTTACAATTTCCTGAACATTTCTTTTTATAAGCTCAAGTCTGTCCATTGCATCTACATTCCTTTTATTTTCTTATTCTGAAAAACTTAATTTGTATTAATAAGTTTCTCTAAAAATGCTATTCCTTCTTCGGATTTGAATTTTGGAATTTCCCAGTTCTGGATTATTTTCCTTCGTATAGATTTTACTTCTTTACCAGATCTCGGATTAAAACCCGATATTTCATATTCTTTTTTAGAGATTACAATTCCTCTCCTCTGCCAGGCAGGAAGTGCCGCAAGATTTATTCCTTTCTCAAAAAGCATCTCATGAATTTCCCATTCTTTTTTTCCTTTCAAATATTTTGCAGCAACATCTTTCTCCACGCCTTCGTTTCTGAGGGCATAATACCCCCAGGACGCTACAAAGTTTCTCCAGGCTTCCAGTTGCCTCCAGTGAAAATACTCAGTAATTTCCTCTTTCTGAAGAGCTATCAGTCTGGAATCAAAAGCTATGGGTACTTCTAGCCGCAGTTTTATTGTAAGAGCGCTTCCAAGAAAACTTGCCACGACAGAATCAATTTTTTCTACCCTGCCGTCAAAAGGGAGGTCTGTAAAAAGAAAACTGATCTCATCTGAAAAAGTATAGGCAAAAAGAGGGCTTAACCCGCTTTTTTTTATGAATAGTTCAGCAGTATCCGCCATTGCTCTGGCGAAGTTTTTATCGTATGGTTTTTCAAAGCCCAGTCCCGAAAGCGTATTTTTGAAATTCCTGCCGTCAGCGCGCAAGACCACTGGCGGGATACAGCGCATTTCAGCATAGATTTCCCGGTTTTTCATATACCTTTTCGAAAGACTATTCAGTCTTCTTTCCTCTTTTTGTATCTCTGGATAACATCTCTAATTATGATAATATCCGCAGCGGTTATAACCCACCGGTAGGGAATGATAATACCTCTACTGCTAAGGTCAAAAAGTTCCCTGTTGACGTCAGAAACAGCAAGCCCTGTTACTTTCTGTTCCTCTACGTCAATTACAAGGTCCTGCAACTTCCCTACATAAACACCGTTATTTGTGTATATGTTTAGGCCAAAAAGTGATGTGAGTTCTGCGCGCATTATATCCCTGCTCTATTAATTTAAGTTATCTATGCATTCTAAATTTATTTAAAGTTCTTCCTCTACCTTATATGAAAAACATACTTATATATCTTACAGTTTTACCAGTCTCTCTTCCCTATTAAAAATATGTTTTCCAGATTGAGATTCCAAAAGGTCATCTATGATTCTGGAAGCCCGTTAAATCTTTAGATTTAGCGGGTAGTTCACTTTATTTAACCTTAATGTTTAAGATTAACGAACCGTTTATTTACTTTTCTTAGAAAAGCCTTTCAGTCTGCATTATATACTAAGCAGTCCGTGTTTTAATAACAAAACAGGAAAATGGGCAGGCTTCTGAGATTCATTCTAACTAGCCGGAAATATTTTCTAATCTTTTTCCGTTAGCAGAAACCTGTCTTTTGTTAATACTCTCTTTTAATATCTTATCTTTCTGTTCAGGTTCTTTTATATCCCCAGCTGTGAAATTCCCCTTCGGATAGTTTCGGAAGATTTTCTGAGTATTTCACACTGGCTCTCTTCGAGTTTAAGCTCAAGAATTTCCTCTACACCGTTTGCTCCCAGTTTTACTGGCACTCCGAAGTAAATTCCTTTCTGCCCGTACTGCCCTTCAAGGTATGCAGATGCCGGAAGCATACGCTTCGAATCCTTAAGCACGGCTTCTGCCATGCGTACGATAGCTGCAGAGGGTGCATAAAAAGCGCTTCCCTGTTTGAGAAGCTCTACTATTTCAGCCCCTCCGTTTACTGTTCTTTCCACAAGCCTGGAAATTGTCTTGTCCGGAAGCAGTTCTGGAAGCGGAATTCCAGCGACTGTGGTATACTGGGGAAGGGGGACCATAAGATCTCCGTGCCCTCCTATAACCATTGCCTCAACATCCCTTCTTGAACACTTCAGTTCCTCTGCTATGAAGCTTGCAAAACGACCTGCATCAAGAACTCCACTCATCCCAAAGACCTTTTTTGGCTCAAAGCCAGTTTCCTTCATGGCTACGTATGTTATAATGTCAAGAGGATTTGTGACATTTATAACAATAGAGTTCGGAGCGTATTTTGCAATGTTTCTTGCGACATCTCCTATTATTTTTGAATTAGTTTTAATAAGGTCTTCTCTGCTCATTCCAGGCTTTCTGGCAATCCCTGCTGTAATTATTACCAGGTCAGAATCTGCAATATCTGCATAATCGTTAGTACCTTTCACCCTGGTGTCATAACCATTAATTGCTCCCGCCTGCATAAGGTCGAGAGCCTTCCCCTGTGGCAATCCTTCCACAATATCTGTCATGACTATTTCGCCAGTTTCCAGTTCGGCTAACCGCTGGACTGTGGTCGCACCTACATTTCCTGCACCAATAACGGAAATTTTAGCCATTGCTTACACACCTGTATCAAAATTTTATTTGCAGGAGATTTTTTAATTCCTGCCTCTAAAAATCGATCCTTCTCAATCGGTCTGGTGGTAACCATATCTTAATATTTATTTTTTTGGCTTTCTAGAATTCCTTTGTATTCTTTTTTCCCCCTCTTATCAGGTTGAACTCCATAAGCCCTTTCTTTATGTTCTGTCCCCACAGAAATAAAGAGTATTTCTTATTATTACTAATTATGTATATTAACCTTGTTGGCATGAATGGATGATTCTATAACGTAAACCTGATACCTAAAAATAGGTGATTAACTGGTTGAATTTAATGTTTTTGAGCAAACGATTTCTCTGTTCCAACCTTCTAACTCAGGATTTCTTGTTACTAAAAGTCTTTATTTGTGTTTTATATTACTTTCAGCCTTCATGCAGTATTTTTATTAAAGATCACTTCCAATTGTCCAGGGGAAAAATGCTGAAGAACACATATATTCATATTCCGGGTGTAGGAAAAACGCTTGAGCAGAAAATCTGGGCCTCAGGAATACATACATGGGACGAGTTCCTGGAAATGGAAGACAGGATTTCAATCCCTTCAACCAAGAGAACCAGAATATGTGAAGGAATAAAGGTATCTTCCAGCCATCTAGCTGAAAAAGATTGCTTCTTTTTTTCGCAACGTCTCCCGTCTGCAGAACACTGGAGGGCTTATTCTCTATTTTCGGACTCTGTCGCTTTCTTCGATATAGAAACCACGGGGCTCTCCCCAAAAAGGGATAAGATAACTGTTGTTGGAATATATGATGGAAATGAGACCAAAACATATGTAAGAGGAATCAATCTTGAAGATATTGTAGAGGAGTTTTCAAAATACAGGCTTCTCGTGTCCTTTAACGGGGCTCGTTTTGATATCCCTTTCATAAAATCCGAATTCCCAGAAATAGAGTTCAAGCAGCTCCATATAGACCTGATGTATCCTCTAAGACGCATAGGATACGGAGGGGGTCTGAAACATATTGAAAAGCTGCTCGGGATCTGCAGAAGCGAGGATACGGATGGTATGGACGGATTTGAAGCCGTCCGGCTCTGGAAGCAATATGAAAAAGGAGATAGGGAAGCTCTTAACTTGCTTGTTAAATATAATGAGGAAGATATAGTAAACCTGAAAACTATTATTGAACTTACTTACCCTAAAATGGTTGAAAAAGCTCTAAAAACGTGAAAAGTACGTTTTTTCCTTTGAAGATTCCGCCAAAAAGTAGAAATGTCAGTAATTGATATATATTGTCAGTTGATAACTGCATTCATATTACTGTTCTGAATTTTGGTCTTACTAATTCCTGCTAGCCTTTATAGCAGGATCGTATATGTAGTTGAACAGTCTCTCTGTGGTAAAGATTATTGTAACTTTAAATGAAAGGGGAATTCAATGGCAGTAACACTGAAGTTCGGGGACAAAGTCACTGTGGCAGATGTAAGAAAACTCCATGATATGGAAGATGTGGTGTTTGATAGAGAATGGTTTGAAAAGACAGATGAGATAAATAGAGATATGTATTATATGTTCAGGGACCTTGCCAAAAGTGACTCTGATCTTGAGCTTATCAAATCCCGGCACCTCAGGTATGACATTACAAGAATCCCTCCCGGAATGCTCGGGTTGGAATACATTAAAACAGTAGGTCACTACCATCCGCAGGTTCCGGGAACATATGTGTCCTATCCTGAAATTTACCAGGTGCTTGAAGGTTCTGCCACCTATCTGTTGCAAAAGGTGGAGCCCGGAGAAGAGGACGTCGTCCTGGATGTGACAGTTATCAAAGCTGAAAAGGGGGATATGGTGCTTGTCCCGCCAGGATACGGACATGTAACAATTAATGCCTCGGAAAAGACACTTGAAATGGCAAACTGGGTCTGTCGGGATTTCTCTTCCGTCTATGAGCCTGTAAAAAGACTTTCCGGAGCTGCCTATTACCTTCTTAAAGACGGCTTTGCCAAAAATCCCCTCTATAGAGGCATCCCTTCTATCCGTTACGTTAAACCTCTGAGCTTTAAGGAATTCGGGCTTAATTCCGGAGAAAACATGTACGAACTCATATATAATGCTGACAGACTAAGATTCCTGACTTCTCCTCAGGAGTTTATGGGTTTCCTGGCAGGAGTTCTTTGAAAGAGAACTCCTAAGTTTCATAACGGATAAAAACTTCATTTCCTACTATCTTTTCCCAAAGGCTCCTTTAAGAAACTTTAATTTTACCTTTTTCTATTGTAGTTTTTTGAAGGCGGGACTTAGAGAGTGTCTATACAGGCCTGAAGGATATTTCTTTCTCCACAATAATACACAACTTATAATAGGTATAAATTCCTTCAATTACTGGAGGGTTGAAATGCAAAAAAATGGATACCGTATTCAATTTACATCATCCAGAATCCGGGATCTTATGTACAGGACCACATTTGATCCAAAGAAAATGGATGGAGATGTCATTCTTAATCTCTCGCTTATCGATAAAAAAGACCTGGACGATGTGCTTGGCATCTTCAAGATGGTCATTGCAAGCGGGCTTTCCGTAACCCCCTATGTGAAAGTGATTTCGGAAGGGGAATCTATCGGAGACATGACCATTGAGAAAGGAAAAGTAGGAATAGGGACTGTATGCAGTATAACTATTGATGGCGTACTCCTAAAAGCAGGGATTCCCGTAAATCCAAAGCTTGGCGGGGTTGTTCAGATCCGGAATGGGCTTCCTGTACGCTTCACTGACGTGCTTACATATGTAAGTACTACTGTAGACCCCCTTGAAATCCTGATGTCTCAGGGAATTACTTCAGTATCTGAAATGCTCAGAACAGGTTCCGGCAAGGTCCTTGCAAATCTAAGGGAAGCTCCCATGGTTGCAAGAGATGAGATTGAAAGCAACCTTTCTGATCTTCTGGACGCAGGCTTCAGTGGAATTTTAGAAGTGGGAGAGCCAAATACAAGGGTTCTTGACGTCCCAATTGAGAGAGACCATCTCGGAATAGTCGTTATTGGAGGAACAAACCCGATGGCTGTTGTGCAGGAGTATGGTATTCCAATAGACACAAGTGCGATGTCGAGGTTAATTCCTTTTAAGGAAATGAGCCGGATTGAAGATCTTGTCTGAAACCTGGGTATAATTCCTGTTCCGCAAATTCCTGTTTCAGAAAGTCTTTGCTTTTTTCGAGATCCAGATGCTTTTCTGCGGAAATCAGGCTTTCCGGAATAGTTTCCGGAGGGCTGCTCTTCTTATCCTGAATTTACTTTCCGCCGAAGCTGTTCCCCTATGAAAAAGTCCAGTTTCCTGGTGAACTCTTCTTTTGCATTTTCAGGAATAGTTGCCCCCGCGGCAATATCATGCCCACCGCCTGCACCTCCTACTTCTGCTGATACGGTTGACATTGCTTCAGATAGGTTTACTCCTCTACGGATCAGGTCCTGTGTCCCTCTTGCTGAGACCTTAACCCCACCATCTGTTTTTGCAAAGGCAATAATCGGAAGGTTCCTGTTTTCAACTATTGTAGAACTCATACCTGCAATTATCCCTACAATGGTTTCCTTTATCTGCGAACCCGCATCAAAGTATTGAATGTTTTCCAGTTGAGTGACCCCATTCTCTTTTACGTACATGAGCCCGTTAACAAGGTTTTGCCTGTGTTCGGCAAGCAATTTTTTGGCGTCCTCATATGCGTTTTCCCTGTCTCCCATACAGACCGCAAGCCCGATATCGGCATGGTCATACCTGGCAGTAGCATTGAGGAGGGTAGAAAATTCTGAGGCATCTCTCATTTCTGTACCTTCTCTTTCTTTAAGAAGGACATAAACCTCACCTATCAGGCGCTCAATTTTGTATGAGGGTATCCCTGAGTTAAGGCAGTACTGGAAAAGTCCTGAAATTATTTTCTGTTTTTCCGAGATCTCCAGGTCTATCCAGCGCCTCCAGCGCTCGTCCTGGCTGAAGCGAACATTCAACGAGTGAATAAAATTAATGCAAGCTTCCTCATCTCCGGTAAGTCCGGGAAGATAAGGATCAGATGAATACTGCAGGAGTTTGTAAATAGGGCGGGTCTGCTTTCCAAATAGTGTCAGATCTTTTTTGAACTCCAGGTCCCCACCTTTTACCCCTTCCTCAAGAATTTTCCTGTTAATTCCTGTAAGCTGTCCCATTTTCAGGTGCTGCATGTCTCCAATAGCCCCTACTATGGCAAGTGAGGAAAGATCTCTGTTTTTTCCCAGGGCTGAAGCCAGAAGATAAGTGCTTCCCGAACCGCTCAGTTCATAAGAACCGTTTGCTCCAAAAAGGTGGGGATTGAGGTGGAACTCAAGAGTTCCCTGCGGCTGGTGGTGGTCTGAGATTACAGCATTGATCCCGCGGGATTTTATATGTTCACACATTCCGCTTCCGAGATCTGTAAAGACTACAAGCTCATGGTTCTCGTCTGCAATAGTATCAAGGGCGTTTTCATCGAGCTGCTTTACAAAACTGGTTGTATACTCGAAATTTCCCCTTTCAAGAGCTGTGCATATAATCCCCGCAGAAGTCAGCCCGTCTGCATCAATATGAGATACTACATGTACAGATCTATGTTTCTTGATCTCTTCGGCACACCTGTCTGCTTCTTTTCTGAATATTTCTATAATTTCAGTCATTAGTTTCTCCGAGATTATCTGCTAGATTCAGTTTAATATCATCTTTTTCCCAGTGATTTCTTCTTCCCCATTCTTTCGGGTTTATTATGTAACCTTTCCCATCCCTTTTTATTTCTGGAAAGTCTCGAATTTCCTGTACTGTGAGTTTGAGACTCTCTGAATGATAGCTCTTCTCCAGGTCTTCCCAGGGGATCATATATGCTTCTCTTTCATGGCCCATCCCGAGGCGAAGTTCCACCGCCAGGAATCCTCTTCTTCCTGATTTATTCAGATAGTCTGAAATTCTTTCTATTTGATGCACTCCCTTTTTATCCACTGTAAAATGCTGGGTAAAATAAAGTGCATTCGCTCCTTTCTCCACGGAGATACTTTTGCATTCTATCCCCAGATAAAGGTCAGGGTCAAGAGAATCTACAAGCACGTCAAGGAACTGGGAAGTAAACCTGTGCTGCTTAAGCCGGTAGGAGATGGCTCTTATGCCTTTTTCCTCAATGTATGCATTAAATGAGTTCACAAGCACACGTTCGAATTCGGTCACTACATCCATTCTCCTGTTTTTCTCTATTTTACTCAATTTTTTAATTAAATAATACCAATTTTATGCAGGTTAATTTTATAATTTTATTTATTTTTTCTTTCAGATCACAGGTGTTTGCGCGCAGGTGATATGAAATATGATATAAGAGTAAGTCGGTGGAATGAGTAAGAGTATATGTTAAGGTACAGTTTAAAGGTAAGATGATTGTATTATTGTAATTTTAAGGCAAAACGGACACAATAATATTCTAATGTTATAACGCCCAGATACATGGTAAACCCAATATGATAAATATTTTTTCTGTAGGGCTCCTGTAAGGATAATTTTTTTTAAAACTTACTGGCGGCTGAAAGTCTTAAATTCACCAGTTTATAGAAAATTCACCAGTTTATAAAACATCTTTTTTAATAAATATCGCTCAATAGATATAATACTTATGAAGTTTATTTAAGGGCACGCGCCTGATATCTAAAAAAAAGTTTAAGTAAAAAATTCCACAGGTAAATAAGGGCCGATCAGGATTTTGACCGGCTAATTTAAAATTCTACTTTAGTTTGATATAATAAAGTTCACAAAATCCGGGCTAAGTCTTGTTTCCCTTACAAGTTTTTCGATAGTATCCTCATCGGAAAGCCCTTCTTCTTTTAGTTCCTTTATGCGGTCAAATACATGCTGGGAAACTTCGGAGTATTCGTTGATATCTTTTCTGTGTCCCCACACATCGCCTTCAAGCAGAGCAATATTCTGCATAGAAAGATACATCTGTGCAGAACTGGAAATTGTCCTCTTGTATGAACTCGGGATGTGGATCGCTTTTACTTCTGGACACTTAAGAATGAGTTTGAAAATGTCCTTGTTGGATGGTCTGAAAGCGAGATGGACAATTTCCTCATTGATTCTTAAAGTGTCGATTTCTTCTTTTGAGCTTACAACTCTAATTTTCATTTTTATCACCATTCTTTCCAGGTTTTTTAGAGTTTGTTTCAGGGTTTCTTAGGGTACAATTTAAGGGTTTTAGGGGTTTATTTTTTGATTTTTTAGGGTTTAATTTGATTTTTCTAGTTAAATTAAGTCTTTAGAGTTAATTTAGGCTTATTAAGATTTAATTTCAGTTTATCAGGATTGAATAATGTTTATTTACATTTAATATTCTAAACCTGAATGATTTTTAAACCCGTATATTACGTTTTTTATTATGTTAATGACTCATAATATTTTGTTATTTTATAAATTTTTTTATTTTTATCCCAAATTTATTGTAAGGCTAAGTTTTTTAATGAGCAGTTCTTTGATTTTGTATTTTTTATTACTTTTCTGAGATATTATGGAATATTTCCGAATATAATAGACGTTTTCCGAAATCAAATTCTATTTTTCTTTTTTTATATTGGGTTTAATCGATTTGTACTGCACTGAAGAGAGGTATACGATAATTATACCATACTATTTAATATTTTTCGATAAATTTTCTTGTAAAATATGTTAATTCGAATGCACTGGATAGGGATTTTAGTTAATAATCACTTATTTTAATCTTTTTTTATTTATTTTATTTAATTTTTTTAATTAAATACCATATACATCCATAAACTTTTAAATTCTCTTTAGCCCCCGCCACTCTTCAAATTAGTACCCAGACTGAATTCATATCTTCGTAAGTTATTTCATATCTAGCTGATTAAACAAACTAATATAGAAATTTTTGACTTATGGTTCAATATAATTTTCCCCCTGCTTACTTTATTTGCACAGTACTATTTATATTTTTATATTACTTATATTTAACAAATATTATATCCTTAAAAATAAATCAGGTTAGTATAAATGAAACTTATAGTATAAAGGAAACTTATATTTGATATCTCTTCCAACTTTTATTCATTGTCATGCCTGTGACATTTTATCTTTTTTCAACTAAAATATTTCGACCTGAAGAAGCTGTCTCAAAACTCGAGACTCATTTCTACAATTGTAGAACCAGAGTAGTTTTGAGACAGCTTGCCTGGGAGCATTTTCATTATATTATCTCTCTTAATTGCGGGGGTTTACAGGTTATTTCTTTCTAATATGACAGGGCGTTTCCCAGCCCAGCGCTATAAAGGGAGATTAACTAAAAATTTCCTTTCAGGATCAGGAATAGATCAACCAGAATCAGGGTCTGCTCTTTTTCATATCAGGAGTAGGGCGATAAATCCGCTTAAGAAAATTCCATCAAAGGTACCTGCTCCTCCTATGCTTGCAATGGGAGCCCCCAGGTTCTTAATTTTTCTCAGATTAAGCAGGTCAGCTCCTATAAGAGTCCCAAGCACTCCTCCAGTATAGGCAATAATTACACGGCATGTTTCGGCAGGACAGCCAGGGATATGGATAGCCGAGGTAAGCAGGACTGCAGCAAGAACAGATGTAAGTGGTGGGACCAGAGCAGGAGTTGCAATGCCTACTCCTTTGATCGGTCTTGCTACAGAATGTGTTATAACTGCAACAATTGCCACCCCTGCCCCTGCAAGATAGAAAGAAGAAGGGAATTGCATAAGAAGATAAGTGGAAATCAAGATCGGAATAACTGCCCCTCCAACATTGACGGCAATTACAGTTTCATTCCTGACTATCTGTTGGACAGGAATCCTGTAGGCAATCCCAAAGACCTTTATGTAACTGTCCTTGACAACCGGAATGTCAGATCTCAGAGTTGTCAGTGGGATGTTGATTCCACTCCCAATGAGAGACAGGAACAGGATTAATAGCGCGTCTTCTGCGGAAAATCCGATTTTCATAAAGGCAGAAACGATAACTCCCAGAAACAAAGACCCAAGTCCGAAGATCGTTATGAGTATCAATAAGAACAGGAATTTCAGGCTGAAAGGTATGTAGAAAATCTGTCTGCTCATTGACTCACTCTCAGTTCTCCGGTTTTCTGCATATTGAGCTATGTGCATTTTCTTTATTAATTAATATCTGTTTGCACTCAAGTTTCCATATATGTGCGGGGAACTCTATTCTACGGCTTTCCAGGATATAGGCAGTTAAAAAACAGAGGGAAATAGACAGTTACAATATTTTCCCCGCACTCCAGATTCAGATATATCTGGACGCAGGTTGTAAGGACTCCATACAGAGGGTTTCTTTCGCGTCTTTGTATACTCTGAGGACTCCGCCTGACTCAGATACTGTAACTGAAATTGCTACCGTATCCCTGCTAATTGCAGCTGCTGAGACATGACGTCCTCCCAGTCCTTTTTCAATATCAATATTTTTCCCGTCCACGTCAAGGTATCGTCCTGCTGCATGGATCAGGCCCGTCTCATCTATTACAAAGACTCCGTCAAGCTGGGCAAATTCCTTTATAGATTCCCAGTTTTTTCTGTCAAGGATGTTTCTGTGGATTTCCTCATGGCCCGCATATGGGTTAAGAATTATCTGATGAGAACGTTTCAGGACTTCTTCGGAGTCACCTACAATAAAAGCAGCTCCAATTTTTTTTCCTTCCCTGCCTGTGAGGGCGATATCAAAAGCAACTTTCAGGACTGCATTCATGACTTCAGGTCTGACCCTCTCTTCGCATTCTTTCATCGCTTTTATAAGGGGGTTTTCGTTAAGGTTATGAACTATGATAGAGCTGGAGCCGCGAGTTTCAACAACACCGACCACAATTCCGCTTCTAGGGCCCTCAAGCAAATACTCTATGGCTACGGCATGTTGCAGGTGGTCAACATTACCCGCAGCTTCCCTATTGAGCTGGTCACCAAGTTCTTTTGCAGGACTTTTTCCATCTTTACTGGTTGCTACAAGATGGTCTATTATGCTTTTCGGGCGCATGGATATATAATAAACTGGAATCCCCCCCGTTTCAATACCCTCAAAACTCAAATCTCCGGAGACCATAATTGCGGCAGCACCTAGCTCCTGGGAAATATGGGCTGCCGCTTCTGCAATTATACGTGCTCTGTCCATGTCATTCACCCCATTTTTATTTTTATGCAATCATATTTTCAGTCCTGCTGTTTTGCTCTGAAGTTTGTTTATAATATGTGTTTAATTTTAAGTTAATTATTATTTTTTTGGGCTAATGTTACTTCGATAGGTTAACATTATTTCTTAGAGTCAACAATAAAGGTAATTACATACTTAATAAGCCTGTTTATTTTCTTGTGTAATATCTGATATATTATAATTGTTCTGTAGCTGATCCTATTTTTCTTTTTTTCTCTATTATCTTATTCTTAACTCCCGATACTTTTTTTCCATTCATTTTCCAGGCATTGTTCTTCTCATATAAGTTTACAATTTTCCAGAGGACCTTCATTTTGAATCTGCTTCTTTAGAAAACACAGGTCGATAGAAACGTTTTTCTGTTTTTCCCTTCTAATTTATATCGGTGAAAGCTTTGATCAGGACATTCATTGCAGTGGAACTGGACCCGAGTTTCAGGGAGAAAATCCGCCAGATTCAGGGCAGGTTTTCCGAGTTTGACCTGAAGTTTGTTAATCCTGAAATTGTTCACATAACTCTTAAGTTTCTGGGTGATATTAATGAATCAATGGTTGCCCCAGTTGCGGCGGCTCTTGATTCGATTATGTGTGAGCCATTCGAAGCAAAAGTTGAGGGTATCGGGGTTTTCCCAAAGCCTTCAAATCCTAAAGTCCTATGGCTTGGAGCAACAGGAAACTTCGAAACTCTTCATGATGATGTGGAGACATTACTGAAACCTTTCAAGTTTAAAGAGGACGAAAGGGCATTTACTGCTCACGCTACCCTTGCCAGGGTAAAATTTTTGAATAAAGACCAGAAAAGTGCTTTTATAAGCGTCCTCAATGAATTAAAAAATATCGAGCTTGGCAGTATGCAGGTGAATAAAGTTCTTCTTAAAAAAAGCACTCTGACCCCTGATGGTCCTATTTATGAGACTCTGCATACGGTATACCTGGACTGATAATATTTTTTCAGTGCTTGACTGCATCAGTCCTTCACACTCTGATAAATTTCTTTTTTAAATCCGCAAGTCCAAAATTATATATCCGGGCTAACGTTCTCTTATGTATTCTTTTTTCGAAATGTGGTCGATGTATCAGAAACATCACAAACATTCGAAAGTTTAAATATTATCTTCTCTAATTAAGGTGCAAGCATTAATGGAGGACTCTACGATTAAAGAAGAGATCTGGATTGAAAAATACAGGCCTGTCAGGCTGAATCAGGTAGCAGGGCAGGATGAAACAATTGAGCGCCTGATGTCTTATGTGGCAACTAAAAACCTTCCCCACCTCCTCTTTTCCGGACCTCCAGGTGTCGGGAAAACGGCTTCTGCAGTTTCAATAGCAAGGGAGATCTTCGGAGAAGATTTATGGCGAGAAAATTTTACGGAACTCAACGCCTCCGATGAGAGAGGTATTGATATTGTTAGAAATAAAATCAAAAACTTTGCAAAAACCGCTCCCATAGGAGGAGCCCCCTTCAAAATCATTTTCCTTGATGAAGCTGATGCCCTTACCTCGGATGCTCAGTCTGCACTCCGCAGAACCATGGAAAAATTCAGCAGCAACTGTCGTTTTATCCTTTCATGTAACTACTCCTCCAAGATTATTGAGCCTATACAGTCTAGATGTGCAGTCTACAGGTTCAGGCGGCTTTCCGATAAAGCCATCAGAGAACGTCTTGACTACATTGCTAAAGACCAGGGGCTATCCATCACAGAAGGCGGATATGAAGCCCTGATTTATGTAGCTCAGGGAGATATGCGAAAAGCTGTCAATTCTCTCCAGGCTGCAGCTTTCATTGATGTAGAAAAGCCCATTTCCAGGGAAAATATTTACAGGACTACGGCTACCGCAAACCCGGAGGAGATTAAGAACCTTATCGAGACTGCCCTGCGCGGAAACTTCAGGGCTGCCAGAAAAGAGCTTAACAGGCTGCTTTATGAAGAAGGGCTTTCCGGAGAGGATATCGTAGGGCAGATCTACAGGGTAGTTTCTGAAATGGACAACCTGACGATTCTCGACCTAGGGCTTTCGGAAAGGGATATTGTCGAACTTGTGGATATTATCGGGGAGACCGACTTCAGACTGACTGAAGGAGCCAGCGAAAAAATCCAGCTGGAAGCCTTGCTTGCACATTTTGCTCTCTCAAGAGAAAACTGAACTCCAGAATTCTTAATATCGAGTTTCACTAAAGTCGAGTTTCACGTGCAGTTTTTATATCAGATATTTCAATTTCTATTCCCAGATATTCGAAAAGCAAATGAAAAAGGTCTTCTGAAGCGAGCCTTTTTCTTTTAAAATATTCTAACTATCACTCCTGATCATTATGTCCGTCGAAAACTTACTGGTAGAAATGCTGGCGTCTGTGCCCCACTGGCTTGCAGTTCTGGTTATAGGGTCTCTTCCGATTTCCGAATTGAGAGGGGCAATCCCTGTTGCCATGGGTATCTATGGAATGAGGCCTATTGAGGCTTATTTCCTTTCGGTGCTTGGAAACCTTATCCCTGTGGTGCCGCTCCTGCTTTTCCTTGAACCTGTTTCGGTGTATCTGCGCCGTTACCGGATGTTCGATCAATTTTTTACATGGCTCTTTTCAAGAACCCGTCAAAATCATAGTGAGAGTTTTGAGAAATATGGGCTCCTTGCTTTGATTATTTTTGTTGCTATACCTTTGCCAGCTACAGGGGCATGGTCAGGCTGTGCAGCGGCTTTTGTCTTCGGAATCCGATTCAGACATTCTCTTCCGGCAATTGCTGCAGGTGTAATGATAGCAGGAATTATCGTAACTGCTGTTACCATGACAGGCCTGGGCCTGGTTGAGCTTATTTTCGGAGCATGACCTTCAGTTCAGGCTTTCTAAACTCTTTCGTTGGCCTGATCTTCAGTTCAGGCTTTCGAAATCTTCATGTACTTTAAAAATTCAAATATATTATACATAAAACAAATATAAATTTCATTTTATATCTGCAGCCAGTGTCGCTTTTACAGCTTCTCATGTGGTCTTTTTTCCGTAGTCTGGCAATTCTATGGAGTTTTTGAGGTGACTTCTAAATGGCAAAGGCAGATAAGAAAAACAAAAAAATGGTTCAGTCTGAATAGTGCATCGTGGGGATATGCTATTCTGTCTGCCCTGTGAATGCAAAACTGATGAAAAGCGATGATTTTGATCCTGAAACTGCCGAACATGCACTCAGGATAATTGACGTGCAGCAGTAATCAATGAAGAATACAATAAAAATAGGGAAAATGCTGAAAACAGCATTTCACTATGTTTGGTTTTTTATTCCTTACAGCAGGATTACTTATTTTTGAACCGGTGTTTCAAAATGCTAGCAACCTATGTCTTTCAATACTTTTTTGAGTATTGTCCCTAAGTTATTGCTAAATGGGTTGAGGCTGCATGCTTATGGCATTCAAACCTGCAATTGCTTGCCAGGCAGATCCTTTTAACTTACAGCATTTCTTTTGCCAGTTTTATGTCTTCAGCCTTTACGGTTTTCCTGCCAGCATGTTCTGCAAGCTTTATAGCCTCTTTTGATATCTGAAGCCCGTATTCTTCCAGAATTTCCGTAAGGGCCATTCCTGCACTTTCGCTCACTCTGTGGGCACCTGCTGTCCTTATTAATCGCTCGATTGGGGCGAATGGTATAACTTTTGCTGCCATATTATCCTCCAAGCTTCTTTTCTTTAATATAAATTCCTTCTAATCTCTGATTTTGTAATCAGATGCTATAAATACTTTTGCTTATATCGGAGTTTTTTTCCCATCTTATTCAGGTTTTAATGCTCTTTTTCCCCTTTGTTTACTTTGTAAATCTTATTTTTCTTTCTTTTATTTTAAATTCTTTTTATAAACTCTCCTCAATACCGATAAATCCCTGCAGGTTTTTTTGAACTTTTCTCTCCCAATTCTAATTAATTCGGTCTCCTTCAAACTCCTGTCACTTTATTTTGAATCCCTTTTTCGAAATCTTGATATTGGATTATTCGAATCTAGTCAAGCATGCTCTTACAGGAACTCCTTGACATAGATGAAGAAATCTATCTTATAGAAGAAAGTTATACCTCTCAGAGAAATCCTGAGCGTACTCTCCAGTATCTTAACAGACTCCGAAACTTCCCTGATGTAGAGAACATCCGGGTTATAAGGGTCAGGGAGGCAGGTCATACACTTGGGTTGCTGTTTTTCAATCCTGCAGACGGGGATGTTCCTGTAGACTTCTGGTCGGTGTTTACAGGAGCTTTTGCCCCGGCTGCTTTGAAGTCCCGATTTGAAGCCCTTGCAGATTCCCTTCTTGCACTCAACCCTCCTGAAAAGAATGTTGAACTTTCTTACGAGACCTGGCTGAGCGCAGTAAATGAATATTACTCCTTTATGCTTGTTAACCGGAACCTCTGTACTGGCTGTTCTGTCAGGCCTGAGTCGTATAGCAGTGTTTTTTCAGAAAACCGCATAAAAAGAGTTACTGATATTCTTGAACTTCTCCGAAAAAAAGGTTATTATCCCGAAGGCAGGCTCCTTGAGGTCTGCTGTGGAAACGGAATGTCAACGCTTGCACTTTACAGATCCGGGCTGGATCCTCTGGCAATAGAAATAAATAAGTGTACTGTCTGTCAGGGGCTCGAGCAGCAGGTCCTGGACCCGCAAAGAGTCATTGTTATGGACGCAACAGCAGTCTCGAGATACTTTGAGCCGGAGAGTTTTGATGCTGTAATGGGTTTTATGCTGGGGCTCATCTACGAATTTAACAAAGAACTCTGGATCAGAATTATAAGAGAGGCCGTTTCCGTTGCAGCTGATGAGGCGGTCCTGCTCTTTACCGTAAGCAGCAAGCCAGAGATTGAAATTCTTGCTGATGCTCTCCTTAAAGCAGGGGTTGAGGGAGAAATTGTGGACAATAGAGATGCTGAAGGTGCTTATGACCAGTGGCTCTTTGTGGGCAGGAAGAAAAAAACGTATTCTCCAGGCCGTGAGTTTTCGTAAAAATATATTTTGTTTTATCCTCTTTTTCTATTTTCTATCCGGCCAGGAAATTCCTGTTATACTATAATTATTTTTTCAATTTGAGATATTTCTTTTTCATGTGATATCTTCTAATGTCAACGATATTTCATGCGAAAAGTATTTACTTGTTAACAATGGTATTACTTAAAATATTCCTATCGATGCAAGGCAAGGTTAATTTTTGCGGTTGCATCTTTAATATTAATTTTCTCCTGATATATTCTGCGTACCTGAGATCCGGTTGTGCTAAACCTAATTACCTCCTCTCCAGGTAAATTGCAGGTCACTGCAATCAAACGCAATCAGGAGACTTATATGCTTTGACCGAACCGAATTAAAAACAAACTCTGATTATACTCAGGAAACTCCAGATTAATATATGTGGAAAATTTATAATGAGTGTATTTCAATAAATTCTGTTTTTGATTCGATTTAAGAGGCTCATCCATGAGTATAAAAATTACTGAAACCGTCCTCCGGGATGCGCACCAGTCCCTCCTGGCAACCAGAATGCGGACAAGGGACATGCTCGAAGTGGTTGAACAACTGGACCAGATTGGGTATTTTTCCCTCGAGATGTGGGGAGGTGCCACCTTCGATTCCTGTATTCGCTATCTTAACGAAGACCCCTGGCAGCGCCTGAGGGATCTCAAGAATAAGATGGATAACACATATGCACAGATGCTGCTCCGCGGCCAGAACCTCGTAGGATACAGGCATTATTCGGACGATGTGGTTGAAAAGTTCGTTACCAAATCCTATGAAAATGGCATTGACATATTCCGGGTTTTTGACGCAGTCAATGATATCCGGAACATGGAACTTTCCATCAAAGTGGCAAAAAAGCTGGGAGCTCATGTCCAGGGCACGGTCTGTTATACCATAAGCCCGGTGCATACTGTAGAAAAGTATGTGGAGCTTGCAAAACAGCTTGAGGAACTGGAATGCGATTCTCTTTGTATCAAAGATATGGCAGGGCTTCTTTCTCCAAATGAAGCTACTCGGATAATCAGTGCCATGAAAAAAGAGATCTCAATTCCTATTTCTCTTCACTGCCACTGTACCTCGGGAATGGCTCCCATGAGCTATATGGCAGCATGCTCTGCAGGTGTGGATATTCTGGATACAGCCCTTTCTCCTCTGGCCTGGGGAACCTCCCAGCCTCCCACCGAGACCGTTGTTGCAGCCCTTCAGGGAACCCCGTATGATACAGGGCTTGACCTTGGAGCATTTGAAGAAGCTGTCAGGTACTTTAAAGACCTGAAAGAAAAGTACCGCGGAATTCTTGACCCAATTTCCGAACAGGTAGACACTAACGTTCTTATCTATCAGATCCCCGGAGGCATGCTTTCCAACCTGGTTTCTCAATTAAAAGAGCAGAATGCCCTTGATAAGTACGGGGCAGTGCTTGAAGAGATGCCGAAAGTCAGGAAAGAGCTCGGGTATCCGCCTCTTGTAACTCCCACAAGTCAGATTGTAGGTACACAGGCTGTACTCAACGTTCTCATGGGAGAACGCTACAAAGTCATTCCTAAAGAGGTAAAAGATTACGTACGCGGTCTCTACGGACGTTCTCCTGCCCCAATCAGCCCTGAGATCATAGGAAAGATCATAGGTGATGAAGAACCGATTCACTGCCGCCCCGCAGACCTTCTCAAGCCAGAGTATGAGAAGAGGAAAAGAGAAGCAGAAGAAATGGGGATTGCAAAGTCTGAAGAAGACATCCTTACATACATCCTTTACCCGGCTATTGCCCCCAAGTTCCTGAAAGGGGAAATGGAGGAAGAAGCCCTGGCAGTTATCGCCCCTGCTCCCGCAGTTCCCAAGGAATATGCAATCCCGACCCACTTCAAGGTTGAGGTAGATGACGAGGTCTACGAAGTCAATATCGAGCCTCTCGGTGGCGGAGTTTCTGTCTCCGAAGCGTCCCCTAAAAAACCAAGTGCCGAATCCGTCAAAGGTGGAGTTTCAAGCTCAATGCAGGGCATGGTACTTTCACTTAAGGTTAAGGTAGAAGATACCGTCAAAGAAGGGGACACTGTAGCTATTATCGAAGCCATGAAGATGGAAAATGCGGTCCATGCTCCGCATTCGGGAATAGTTAAGGAAATCTTTGTTGCCGAAGGGGACACTGTAGCTCCCGGGGACGTAATACTGTCAATCGAGTAAATTGAGCAAGGTGGAAGGTATCATGTTCAAAAAAGTACTCGTTGCAAACCGCGGTGAAATCGCGATAAGGGTTATGCGTGCCTGCCGGGAGCTCGGAATTTTAACAGTCGCTGTCTGCTCTGAGGCTGACGAAAACGCCCTTTTTGCCAAGTATGCAGATGAAGCTTATATTATAGGGCCTGCTCCTTCCAGCCAGAGTTACCTGAACATGGAAGCTATCATCGCAGTTGCAAAAAATACCGGAGCCGATGCAATCCATCCAGGCTACGGTTTTCTTTCCGAAAACCCTGTCTTTGCAAAGCGCTGTGAAGACGAGGGTATTATTTTCATAGGTCCTCCGAGCAATGTAATTGCCGAAATGGGAAGTAAAATCCGTGCTCGGCACCTCATGATGAAAGCCGGAGTACCTGTCGTGCCCGGTACAAAGGATGCAGTTGAGGACCCTAAAGAAGCCATGGAAATTGCGGAAAAGATCGGCTATCCTGTCCTTATCAAAGCGTCTGCCGGAGGCGGCGGAATAGGGATGAAAGTCGTTAACTCCAGAAAAGAGCTTGCTGCTTCCTTAAGTTCCACACGGCAGATGGCAGGCTCTGCTTTCGGAGACTCTTCGGTATTCATTGAAAAGTATGTAGAAGAGCCCAGGCATATAGAGATCCAGATCCTTGCCGACTCTCACGGTAATATGGTTTACCTTGGGGACAGGGAGTGTTCTATTCAGAGAAGGCACCAGAAGCTGATTGAAGAGGCTCCTTCCCCAATCATGACTCCCAAGCTCAGAAAGCAGATGGGAGAGGCTGCCGTAAAGGTCGCAAAAGCAATTGGTTATGTAAACGCAGGGACCGTAGAATTCCTTTATTCTAAAGGTAATTTCTATTTCCTTGAGGTCAATACCCGCCTTCAGGTGGAACACGGAATCACCGAAATGGTCACAGGCGTTGATATTGTCAGGGAACAGCTCAGGATTGCCTGGGGCGAAAAACTCGAGTTTGGACAGGAAGATATAGTTATTGACGGGCATGCAATCGAATGCAGAATAAATGCCGAGGACCCATTGAATGACTTTGCTCCTTCACCGGGAAAGATCCGGAGGTACCGTTCTGCAGGAGGGCCCGGAGTAAGGGTGGACAGCGGTGTGCACACCGGCTATACAATCTCTCCTTATTATGACTCTATGATTTCCAAGCTCTGCGTCTGGTCAAGAAAAAGAGAAGACGCTATTGCCAGGATGGATAGGGCACTTTATGAATATGTGGTCGTGGGAGTAAAAACCAATATTCCTTTCCATAAAGCTGTAATGAGGAATGCGGCATTCCGCAGAGGTGATCTGACAACCGGGTTTATCGAAGAGCAAAATATTCTTGAGGCTGTGGAACACGTTGTCGAGGCCGATAGCGAAAAAGGAGCTACTCTGGCTTCAGCTCTTGAAGCAAAGGACAAGAAGGTTGCAGCGATCACGGCTGCTGTACACGCCTATGTTAACATGGCACAGAATACACAGCGGTGATGCGTGGCACTCTTTGAAAACAGGATAAGAGTTCCCAGTCTACGATGGTAGAGCACATGTTTGGATTAATAAAATATATACGGTGGAACATATACATTTGTATGGGGTGCATGGATGGGCGATAAAAGATCTCGAATTATTAAGGCACTTAAGGATGCGCAGAAGACCCCTGTTTCTGGAGAAGAACTGGGGCTCAAGCTTGGGATTTCCAGGACAATGGTATGGAAATACATCAAGTCACTCCAGGCTGATGGATATGAAATAGAATCGTCCCCGAAGAGAGGTTACGTCCTGAAGTCCGTGCCTCAACTCCTGTACCCTGAAGAGATCCAGATGGGGCTCAAAACAACTCTTCTGGGCCAGAAAATTCATTACTTCGAGGAAGTCATCTCTACTAACAGTGTTGCTAAAGAAATTGCAGCTTCCGAAGAAGAAGGGACTCTTGTCATTGCTGAGGTCCAGAAAGGAGGCAGGGGACGTATGGGCAGAGAATGGGTCTCCCCGCATGGCGGAATATGGATGTCAGTAATCCTGAAGCCTGGGATCCCTCTCAGGCATGCCTCAAGGCTCACCCTTGTTGCCGGGCTCGCAGTTGCAAATGTTATCCGCGATATGGGGCTTGATGCCCGTATCAAGTGGCCAAATGATGTCCGTATAAATGGGAAAAAGGTCTGCGGAATCCTTACCGAAGCAAAGGCTGAAGTGGACAGGGTAGATTATGTCGTGCTAGGAATAGGGATCAATGTAAATATGGACTTAAAAGACATTCCCGAATCTTTCCGTGCAGGTTCGACCACTCTAAAAGTCGAGCTTGGAAAACACATCAGAAGGGTTTCATTCCTGCAGGACTTCCTTTTCGAGCTTGAGCAGCAGTATATAAGCTTCACAACTCAGCCGTTTTCCCATATCCTGAATGAGTGGCTTGCCCTTTCGGATACAATTGGTAGAGACGTAAAGGTCACCACACCTTCCAGGATTATAGAGGGCAGAGCGGTCGGAGTAACTCCGGACGGAGCACTTATCATCAGGAAGGCAGATGATACTAAGGAAGAAGTTATTGCAGGTAGATGCATTTATGCGCGTCCCAATTAAATACGGAAGAAAAAGCAGGAAAAAAATGAATTTTCTCCCTGCACTTTTTTTTTCCGCCACGGTCTTTTTTTTATTTTCAATTATCGTCTCCTATGTAGTCTTTCCTGCCGCAGGAGCGGATGATAAAAGGCTTTCTATTATTCTAATTGACGGGGACGAGATTTATGTGCGGTCAGGTAGCTATTACACTTTTTTACAGGATTATCAGGTTTATGTAAAAGGTGCCAATTCGGAAGGTAACAGGGTATGGATCGAATTGTGCAGAGACGATGTTTCTCTTGAAGATGCTATTGTCGGCGAGGGGGACACTTTTGTATATTCTAACAATTCTACTGAGATTTTGAACCTCACAGTGGAAACTATATATGGTGGGGCAAATGGAGTGCTGGTAAAGTTCTCTCCAGTATATCAGTACCTTAACCCCAAACTTCCTATGCCACAGACGCCAGTAACTTCTCCTGATAACAGTTCTGATACTAATTCCTCTGTCCCTCCAGTATTTGAAAATCAGGCAGAAGGTTTTGACATGCCTATTCTCCTTCTGAGCATTGGAGCTGTTTTATTGATGACCGGTATTTTTGCGGAAATATACCGAAAAAAGCGATTGTAAAAAGAGATTAGTAATCACTGTAAGAGGTTAATAACAGAGATTAGTAACCACTTTTAAGTCTAAATTATATAAACTACTAATAAATTCTTAATGTGGGAACCGAAGTCTCAGACTTAAGTTCCCGTAAAAAGAGAATTCTGTTTCAGGTTTTTAAAAAACAGCTTTTCTTGCTTTTTTCTTGCTCTTTCTTCTCAGCTCTCATTCGTTTGTAGAGAATTTTACATCTCCTTTTTCTATGAGAAGTTTGAGGTCTTCCAGGCTGAGGCGAGCGTTTTTCTGCAACTTTTCGCGAGCATCATTATGCTTCTGGCTTACTTTGTGCTCATCTTTCGTTATCTGAATATCTTTTAACTTGTCTAGATATAAGGAGAGTTCTTTCCTACTGTTAGCAATGCTGTTCTTGAGGGGATCGATTTTTTCTTTAATGGAATTTATGTTTGCAATTTTGTCGGTAAGCTGGGCATGGTACATATTTGCTTCTTTTCGGATCTCATCTGCTGTCTTGAAATTTTCGAGCATTTCCAGGTGACATGCCTGAGACTCATCCGAAAGTTTCTGGATTTTTTCGTGGAACTCATCCCCTTCTTTATGAATCCCTTTGGATTCTTTATAATTCTCCTGAATCTGTGAATGAAGTTCATTTGCCTTTTTTGCAGCATCCAGGCGTTTACTCAGGTCATCTAGCTTCTGCAGTATCTTTATTTCAACTGCAAGGGGGAGTTCTTTATTAAACAATGAGTCTATTTCAGCCTCATAGGCCTTTGAAAGGGATTCTACGCTTCCGTGAGAGAGCCTATTGCATTCATCGCGCTGTTCTTTGAGTTCCGCAATTCCTGAAAAAAGCTCCTGAGTTTTGGAATTTATTCCGCTTCTTTTCTCTTTGTATTCACTGATTTGTTTATTTATTTCGTCCCGCTGGTCTCTAAGTGCCTGCGCTTTTGCAACCCTTTCCTTTACCTGCTGGTTCAGAGCATCCCTTTTTCCTTTCAGTTCGTCGATGTCGGTTCTGTTTATTTTCAGGTCCTTGAAAACCGAAGCCAACTGCCTTTCGCTTTTCTCTATCTTGCTCCTTAGCTCGTTTACCTTGCCCTTGAGCTCCCGTTCATTAAGGTTTGAAAGGTCGGCCGTTGCAGTTTCTGCTGTTGAAACGTCGTTGCTCATGTCCTACCACCACGTGTTTCCGAAACAATTCATACTTTTTGTTTTTCCCAGTAACTCAGAGCTTCTTCGTGACTTTTTATTTTAGTGCTGAGCCATTTGTGCTGGGGTTTATTTTTGGCAATTTCACTGCTTTTGCTTCCATCATCCTCTTCAAGTTGTTTTTCAGACTCTATTACTTCCTTTAGCTCCAGATTTGAGCTGCCCGCTTCCTCCAATCTGGCACTGACCTGCAGGAGAAGGTTTTCTTCGACTCCTTTTTCTCTGGCGAGTTCGCCCAGGTTTTCCATAAAAGAGCCTTTAAGTTTCTGTTCCTCTTCGGGTTCGATCTGTCCTTTGAGTTTTTTAATATCTTCCTTTATTTTATCAACAGTTACGCGATCCAGCTTCTGGAAGAGCTCCTTTTCGAGCAGTCCTTCTGCCTGATGGTAATACTGCTGCCTCTTTTCCTTCAGGACCTCTTTTCGCTCCGCCATCCGGGTTCTGGATATTTTGGCATTTTTTGCGTCTTCTTCAAACTGGTCCAGCTTGCTGTCCAGTTCTTCAAACTCCTTTCGGTATTCTTCCAGAAACCTTTTATGTTTTTCTACAACCCTGGAAATCAGTTCCCCTTCTGTCAGTATCCTGATCCCGGCTTCTTCAATATTTCCGCTCACAGTATCACGACTTAGTAGTTCCTTTTTATAAGCTTTTTTTATTTGACTTGATAGAGCCAGCCCGGAGAATTAAACCGGGAATTTCCATACCCCACTGTTTTCAGCCGTTTAAATAACCGTTTGAGATGTTACAGTTTTTTCAAACTCTAAACACCTGAGCATGAGGTATGCAGTCGATCATGATTACTGAGTCAGGATCGACAAGCCCGCATTTTATGGCGCATTTAATCGTTTTTTCCCCGAAGAGATTTGCAGTCGTAGCTCCTTCCAGAACTTTCTGGAGCTCTTCCTCAGAGACAAGCTCTCCGCCATAGAAAGCTCTGTTTATTTCTACTGTAGTGTTGCCATATTTCAGGGTTTTTCCGAGCACTTCCTCATCACAGGCTGCAACAAGCACATGCTCTCCATTTTTATAGGTCTTTAGGTGCATACTTTCCCTTTTTTTAAGTAATATTTTGCCCTTTTAGTATTTACAGCTTAACCATCATTATTTTGTTTGCAGGTAAGCTGTTCCTGTCTGCGGGCATTTTTCTGGTGTGCAGCAAATTTTTTAAGTATTATATATTAAAACTGTTTTTTTACTTAATTGATGAGTCTGATGTGGGTCTGGTCAGGAGAAAGAATGTCGCCTCTCTGCTTCATTTTCTTTATGTATTCCTCTGCGTGTCCCCTATCTATGCCGTGCTCTTTTTCAGCCTCTGCATAGACTTCTTCGAGAGGAGCTTTGGCCCCGGGATGTCTTTCAGAGACCTTCTTTATTATATCTTTAAGGAGTTTTATTTTATTCCTCTGGCTCATGCTTGTGCCCGAAGCAAGTATGTCTGCATCAAGAGCCCCTGTTTCAGGATCAACTCCTACGTTTTTAAGGCAGTTCATGGTGATTCTTATAGTCCGTTTTGCATCTCCCAGGGTGACGATATTACTGAGGCGGACCCGTGCACTTGCTTCGGAGAGGCGAACCAGCGCTTCAAGCTGCCTTGCGGTCACGGGCACGGGTGTATTCTTGCCTTCTCCACTCTTCCTGATGTCCGTATAGAAATTAATGAGGTAACGTCTTGCATCTTCTTCCATTACAGGATAAACATTTTTTCGTGAATATGCAACATACTTCCGCATAATTTCTGCTTCTATAACGGGCTGGATTATTTCCAGTTCCGCATCAACAAAATCTTCTGTAATGGTAGATCCGGGAAGTTTTTGCCGCTGTTCGGAGAGCTCGCCTGCATAATGCGACTGAAGGATATGGTTTGCAATCCTGCTGTCCAGGGACTGGTTTGGGGTATCGAGCAAAACGAAGATCAGATCAAAACGGGAAAGCAGGGCAGGAGGCATATTTATTTGATCTGCAAGCCCCTCGTACCTGTCAAAGCGGCCGTATTTGGGGTTTGCAGCCCCAAGAAGGGCGCATCGGGACTTCAGGGTTGCAATGATTCCTGCTTTGGCTATACTTATGGTCTGCTGTTCCATTGCCTCATGCAGAGCACTCTTGTCCTCTGTTCTCATTTTGTCCATTTCGTCAACAGCAGCAACCCCCATATCAGCCATTACAAGGGCTCCACCTTCTATTGTCCACCTGCCATCATTCATGTCGTCTTTTACGGCAGCTGCAGTCAAACCGCTTGCAGACGCGCTCCTCCCTGAAGCAAAGACACCTCTTGGAGAGAGTTTGACAACATAACGGAGCAGCTGACTTTTTGCAATTCCGGGGTCGCCTACGAGCATAATATGGATATCGCCCCTTGTTCTCGAGCCGTCAGGAAGGCTTTTCACAACTCCTGAAAAAAGCTGAAGCGCAAGGGCTTCTTTGATATCTTCGTATCCGTAGATCGAAGGTGCAATGGACCCTATAATTTTTTCATAAATTGCCGGGTCACGGGAAAGTTCAAGGATCTGTTCCTCGTCTTCGGCAGTTATCTCAAGCTCATCATAATCTTTGTCCAGGCGCTCGATGGAATTTGCTTCCAGTACAAGGTCGTAGAAAGTGGATTTTCCATCTTTGAGGGCGCGCTGCCTTGATTTCAGGACTCCGTTAATTATGACACGGTCACCGGGGGTAACATTTCCTGTGAGGTCATCTTCAGCGTCCACTTCAAGGCTCTGTGGCTGTGAGCCTCCCTTGAGGTTTTCCGGAGACTCCTGGATCTGGAGTTTCTGAGCATCAATAAAGGTTGAATCTTCAATTGAGATCTTGAAAGGCCCTTTCTTTCCGCAGGTCTCATTTTCACAGCCTGCAAAGGGTTCTTCGAACTTGAAGCTGTTCTGTTCCACAATGGTAAGGTGCTCGCATCTGAGACACTGGAAGGCGGCTTTCGTGATCCTTGGCCTGACCTCTGTTGCTTTTCTTATCATGCCCTCGATTGCAACAAAGCGCGAGAGATGTTTGCTTCTCAGTTCCCTGATAGGGACCCTGTTGGGAATTTTCATAACCCTTACATGAGCCTGATCCATGCTCTTTTCAACAGGCAGGTCGATTTCTTTCAGGGCGGCTTCGGCTGCAGATATGAGTTCTCCTGGGTGCTCAAGAAATTCCTTCGAAAGCTCCCTGTCAAACTTCTCTATATCTGTGAAATCGACGTCAAGGCTTCGCTGGTCCGGGTATTCGTTTGCCAGTTGAAGGATTTCATTCCAGTAATAATCTTTAAAGAATCTCTTTAGTTTCTCGTCCCACTTGCTTTCTGTTTCAGTCATAACATTCTCAGAAATTGGATTTTATGTAAAATTTCTATCTTTGATCAGGTTGTTTCTGCTTGAAAACGGTCCTCAAAAAAGTCAAAAAACGTATAATAGGTTCTGATAAGACATGCTTATTATCATATGAACTTTTCTATGCTTTCTGAATTTTCCGTTTTTTGCAGGGTTTCTGCCTCTGGTGCAAGTCCCATTTTTCTCTCGCTTTTCCTTATTATGCCCCTTAGAGTCTGGACTTCTCTCGGAGTAAGCCCTGCTCTTCCGAATATTCTCCTCAGCATCAGGGAAGTTTTATCTTTTTTGTGAGCCGGATAGTCTATTTCCTCAAGCAGCTCATCCAGATGCCCGTATAGAAGCTGCAGGTCAAAACCCTCTGCAAGGGGATTACTTCCTCCTTCAAGCTCCGAGAGTTCGTAAAGCACAATTGCAACGGCGTGAGAAAGGTTCATAATCGGATATATTTCCGAAGTAGGGACCGTGATAAGCATATCAAAGCCTTTCAGTTCGTCATTACTAAAACCATTGTCCTCACGCCCGAAAAGGACTGCGATAGTGCCGCTGTATCCTTTAAGTTTTTCTTTTACTTCTTTTACTGTATAAAGAGGAAGGCGGATATGTTCTCCCGTTTTCAGGCTTGAGACTCCTGTGGTCCCTATGAGCAGGTCTGCCCCTTTTACAGCTTCTTCAAGTGTTGAGGTAATTCTTGCTCCTTCGAGTACATCTCGTGCATGAGAAGACATTGCTCTTGCCTGCCCTTCAAGTTTGCAGGGGTTTACCAGAACAAGGTCGGAGTATCCGAAGTTTTTCATCGCTCTTGCAACAGACCCAACATTTCCCTGGTACATGGGTTCTACAAGTACTACTCGAATTTCAAGTGACAAATTTCTCAATCCTGAATGCGTTTTTAAAATCAGTTTTCAAGGATAATTGCATCTGCCATGCAGACATTCACACACATCCTGCATGCCAGACAGTAAGATGGTATTTCACAACACAGACCTTTATGTGAATTTTTAACGCTGGTTGTTTTCCATCCGTCTCATGCTGGTTGTTTTCCATCCATCTTATGTATTTTTATCTTCATTAGGATATTCTTATTTTTGTATATTTTTATTGTTCATCTGTGTGTTCTCTTCATTAAGGTATGTAGAGGTCTTATTCATTTCCCTGATATATTACATTACGCTTTAAATCTAATATCGAAGGGCTAAATTAAATGATTAAGCACTTCGGAAACCGAATGATTTAACACGATCAGAATTTGCAACTTGGGTTACTATCTCCTCGAACATAACAGATATCTTAAACCAGTGTCTGGTCACGCGTTTAATTTATAAAGGTGGATTCTTAAAAAATAAATGGTGATTTTATGAGTCTCGAAAAGATTCTGAAAGATACCTTTAGAGGGGAAACCACTGAAGTCGGGTGGTACCTTGCAATGTCGAAGATTGCTGAACAGGAAGGGCTTGCAGATGTTGCAGTCTATCTCCGTCAGATTGCAATGGACGAAGCCTGGCATGCCACAGAAGTGGCTGAAATCCTGGGGCTTGTGAAAAGTACAACAGTTGAAAACCTTGAAATGATGCTTGAAGGGGAAAGCAAAGCTGAGGTTGAAAAAGCCGAAGCTGCTGAACTTGCAAGAAAAGAAGGCAATACCAGAGCTGCCCTTTTCTTCGAGAGGGCGTCCCTTGATGAAGCCAGGCACAAGGCAGGGCTCAGGGGCTTTCTGGAAAGAATGAAAAAGCAGTAAATAACGGATCAGAAGATCCGTTTTCTTTCATTATTTTGAAACATTTTTCTGTTTTTACCGGATTCCTGTTTTTATAGTTTTATACGTAAAAATTGTGTCTTGTTCGTGTATTTGGTCCTATAATTTTATTCACTTCCTGAAACGGGTTGTTGTGGCACTTACAATAGATTTGTATTGAAAATAGATAGATTTACACTAACTAGAAAAGAATATCTTGCAAAAAAGATAAAAGAATTTATCTATTGCTTATAGACAGCATAAAGTCCAACCGATAACAAATATTGAGCCTATACTGAAACTAATTGTATAGAGAAATTAACAGGCGACTTATGTACTTCCTTATTCTTTATTGTACATCAAGCTTATTGCGTTGAATAGAGTAATAACATCATTTTTTGTAATTAAGCGAGGGACGCGAGTGCATGAACTAATACATGCGGTATCTGTCAACTTATTACCATTTTTGTCGATTATATCAAATTTGATTTTGTTACCGCTTTCAAACTCAAGTTTTTTCCCCAACTCCCTATCTAAAAGTAATGGAGTTTTTAATTTTCCCAAAGACCTTTTCTTATCTCCAATTATGATGATATCCCCATCATCTGTCATTGGATCGTCTTCTGGATCATAAGAACCTCCCCACCATATTGGATGTTCCTCAGGACGTATGTGGGGATTTTTATATTTCTTTTTAAGTTTATTATCGCGTCTCGCTTCGCAACCTTCTACTACTTTTTCCACAACATAGTGAGCCGTGATATAACGCTGTTTATTGATAGTTGTTTGGAAAAAGTAGTGGCTTCCAGCTTTGATGTGTTCTCTAATTGTCGGAGCGAAATAATAGCACTCTCCATAAGTTAATTCTTTAAAACAAGGATCTGGATGATCTTCTATTTCCCTGTATCGGCAAAGAATGTGCTTTCCTTCATCAAGTTTGAAATTCATATTCGATCATCTCTATTATTAAAAAAATCACAAAGTAATGTTCTGAGAATATTACTTAAATATATCTATTACAAAGTAAGGTCAACATTCATTCTATTCAATCAAAATGCTCATCTTCAACTCGATTAGGACTTATTTTAGAGATTGAGATTCATCGAAAAAAAGTGAACTCGCTTTATAGGGCTTCTTAAGGTCTTTCTGCATAGAAGCAAAAGAGTAGTGAGAGTAGTAATAATTTATTCTAAAGTCTCTTTTTGTTTGTGTTCTAAAAAATTAGCGAGGTATTTCATTTAGATATTTTTTGTTTTCAAACCCTTCTACTATCCGAATCGTAACGTCACTCATTGCATCTATCACAGTAAGAATGAAATCATTAATAAGTTCTCTATCTACGGGTAAAGAGCATTGACCATGTGCAATATTATTTCTGTAATGAAGTAATTTTTTAAAACGTTGCTCAAATTCTTTTGCAGGTAATTTGTCCAAACAAAAGTGTGTTAATATTTGATTTATTACATCGAAACCAATATTTGATTCTGTAGGTAATATTGGAGATATGTTCACAGGTAATTTAGGAAACTCAATAATTTTATCTATAAATTTACATTTATTAACAAAATGCTTTCTTTGCTCTTCTGTCAAATCAAACTTAACAAATATATCATGAGTTAAAATGTTTAAATGAATTTCTTTGTAAGTTAAATTTAAACCATTTATTTCTCTGACATATAAACCAAAACCTGTTTCAACAAATCCCTCCCATATTGAATATATTGCAACCACTGAATATCTTTCTAATATCTGTATTTGCTTAGGACTGCAATTACATAAGATCGGAATTGTTCTTATGACAGACAGTTCATTTGTTCTCCAATCCACCTCATATAGTAACTCTTGCTCTAATCTACTCATAATAATTACTCAACATTAAAAATATCAAGCGCAATCTTTATTCTATTAATTACTCTGTTTTTAGTACTAGAACCAGCCCCAATATTTTTAATGAATATCGGGCTGGTTACGAGTTCATTTATTTTTTGCTTAATTATGGAGCTTTCAACTTTTTCATAATAATCAATATTTGATGCGATTCCAATAGTAATCCCATCATAGTAGCTTGTTGAAAAAACGCCATTTGAAGCTCTGAATATTTCATAACCTAACGGTTCCAATAATTTCAACATTCTCTGGAACAAAGTCTCATAGTAACCAAAATTAAAGTTTAGATCTCTAGTTGTTCTTTTCATAAATAAAGTCATATAAGTAGAAAGTTTATCTCCTGTGTTTTCCCAATTAATTGAATTTTCCCATTCATTATTCATCAATGACACAAACCTTAACACAAGTTCTTCTAAATATTTTTGCTCCTCTTGTCTCTTAGTTGGCTGAATTAAACGGATAAACGTTTCGTCTGATGCCATTCTTGTTAAGAAATTGTTAAAATTGCTCGAAGTCCCCCTAAAAATACAATTTCTTATTTCCTGCTCAGTAAGAGGAGAGCCTCCGGTATTTAACCTGTTAAAAAGCTCGTATCGCATATCCATTGCACTGTTCCATTTTACGATCTCAATTCTACAAATTGCACGTTTAATGTTCAGATTAATTTTTAAAGGAATTTTATCACAATCATAGTTTTCTAAAGACTCAATTAATTCTCCTTTTGAAAACGCCCACTTATTTTTATCAGGAAGAGTTCTAAGTACTCCAAAAAAGGATAGGACAGTAGAAATTCTTTGTAGCCCATCTACTAATTCCCATCTACCATTTTTATCCTCAGCAACAAAGATAGGAGGAATTGGGATGCCTAAAAGTATAGATTCTATAAAGCGTGTTTGCTGTTCAATTGACCAGCGAAACAACCTTTGGAATTCTGGATCGATAATAATTTCATTTCTTTCATACATATTCATTATTTCGCCAAAAGACATATCCATGCGGTCAGTTGATAAACTATTCTTTGTTTTTATTACATCATTTACTAATTTATCATCGTCCAGTGATAATTCCTCATTATCAGATGAGAATTCATCATAATAATTATCAAGTAATTCTTCAGTCATCCTAATTCCTTCTCCAATATGAGTAAAAATTAACTTCTATGATATTTAAACTTATCAAAAAGTAACAATTCAAAACTGCATTAGACCCTTTCGTTGTAATTACTAAAAAATAATCAATTGTCACACTCTTCTCCGAAAACTCATGACTCACGCCGTATTTTTTTCCCCACTACACCTCTCATTTTCACTTTAGAACCTTAAAGCTCTCTTATTTAAACTAACTACTCATTTTTAGTACAGACTCAACTCAGGGGCTTATAATTCGCTCATTTTCAACCTACCTGTCACTTATTTAAAATTTCTTTTTTAATTGATATTTCGCTTGCCTGCATATTTATCTAATTTTTTAAAATAAACCACAAGCGTAAATTGTTAAAAGGCAAAAAATTGTATTGAGTTAAAAAGCAGAACAATTTATATTGTCTTGAACATATATTCTGTAATCTGGTGCTCTCTTTTACGAGTCCAGAAGTTAACCTCTAATCCGGAAGGGTGCCGGGTTATCAAGGTTCTGTAGTTATTATGGGGTCAAATTTTTCAGGGGCTAAAGCAGGTTTCCAGATTCGTTTATTTGCGGGTCAAATTATTGTTTGGGAACTTCGGCTCATTCATCAGCTCAGTTTTTGCACTGATGTCTGGACATCGGCTCAGGATAACTGGTTGGATCCTGAAACAGGCCTTGATCTATTAAATTGGGAAAACCAGGAGAGTGTAATATTATGGTAAGCAAGGAGTATGTTAAGGGAGATCTTCCTGAGAAAGCTGCAATCCTGCAAAGAGANNAATTTTTCAGGGGCTAAAGCAGGTTTCCAGATTCGTTTATTTGCGGGTCAAAATATTGTTAGGAAACTTCAGCCTGCTCATCAGCTCAGTTTTTGCTTTGATGTCTGGGCCGGGCTTAAGCTAACTGATTAGATCCTGAAACAGGCCTTGAGCTATTAAATTGGGAAAACCAGGAGAGTGTAAAATATGGTAAGCAAGGAGTATGTTAAGGGAGACCTTCCTGAGAAAGCCGCAATCCTGCAAAGAGACGGGGAAACTTATGCAATTGCTCCTCACATCCCCGGAGGGATTGTATATCCGGAAACTCTTAGGAAGATAGCAGACATTGCAGAGAAATACGGAGCTGCGGCTCTGAAAATTACCTCAGCCCAGAGAATTGCAATTGTAGGGCTCAAGGAGGAAGATCTGGATTCAGCATGGGGTGAACTGGGCCTGAAGCCCGGAGCTGCCATCGGGCTCTGTGTCAGGAGCGTCAAAATCTGCCCTGGGACCACGTTTTGCAAAAGAGGCAAACAGGATGCAGTAGGGCTTGGCCTGAAGCTTGATGAAAAGTATCACGGCATGCAGCTTCCTTCCAAATTCAAAATGGCTGTTTCCGGCTGCCCGAATTCCTGTTCCGAACCTAGGATAAAAGATATAGGAATTATGGGCACGGCAAAAGGTTATACTGTGAGTGTCGGAGGAAGTGCAGGTCCCCGTCCCAGGCTTGGTGATGTGGTTGCAAAGGACCTCTCAGAAGAACAGGTTCTGGACCTTGTTGACAGGGTCATTAATTTCTATAAAGGGTATGGAAAATCAAGAAGGATCGGAGAAGTACTGGACGAGATAGGGATTGATAAATTCAAAGAAGGAGTGGGGCTGTAAATAATCATGTTAAAATATAAGCCAGCTCAGTTGAATTAATTCAGGTGGGCTGGTCTCAAATACAGATTTTTAATTGCCTGGTCCAGAACAATTTAAGAAAAACTAGCAAGTTTAATTTCAGAAGAACCATAATTTCAAGCATCTTTCAGAAGTTTTATCTAATAAGCATCTTTCAGAAGTTTTATCTAAATATCTCTTTTTCTTTAGCTTTTCCATTTGTTATTCAGATTTTTCTGGGCGCGACTTTTATTTTTCTGCAGTTTTTTGAATTCTCTGCAGCCGGATTTTCTCATTTACAGTCAAGAAGAGTTTCAGTAAGTTTATTTATAATTTTAATATTATAATTTTGTTACTATTTTTCGAGTTTTCTTTTAATTTTCCTTTGAAATGGCTTTAATGCTGCCCTATTTTCATGGCTCTTGTGAGCTTTTCGATGTATTGTGTGTTAAAGATAACGTTTAAATATAATAGATACAAAGACTAACAGACTAGTCAAACCTTATGCATACAGTAGCTACGGTTATCACTCTGTCTTTATTGTCATTTATTTTCTGTAACGTGAAATTCTAAAAGCAGTATCAGCTTTCAGCTTTTGACCTATATAGGAGGAATAAACTATTAGCAGTGAAATGACATACTTCTCTGGGTTTTCATATTTAGCCCGGATGACGTTTTTCCAGATAATGGTATTTAGTACAATAGCTATCGTTATTTTCTTATACGGTATGATCGGTAACCTCCAGAAATGGGGGACAGGAGTGACAGGCTATGCCCTTGAGCCTAAAGAAGGACAGAAGGGAAGCGCGATCAGGTTCTTAAAAACCTGGTGGGCACAGGTCACAGCAGAATCTCATCATAATGGAAAGCCTATTTTAGAGATCCTCATTCTTGACATTCTCTTCCAGAGAAGAATCCTTAAAAGAAGCGGTCTTCGCTGGTTTATGCACATATGTATCTTCGCAGGCTGGATGACTCTTTTTGCTCTGTCAGGACTGATGTTTGCAGTCGAAATGACTGAAAAGATCGGAATCGAACTTCCATTTACTCCTGCTGAATTTAGAGACATGCTCGCCATTCCGAACTATATCTTTGGTTATATCCTGCTTATCGGAGTCCTCATTGCAGTAATTAGAAGGCTCTTTGTCTCTGAAGTCAGGCAGGCTTCTATCATGTATGACTGGATTCTTCTTGCAGGAGTTTTCATAATCACAATCTCAGGTTTTCTTGCCGACGGGATCAGAACTGGCATTATCTGGAGCTTCGGGCTTGACCCCTCAACAGCACCACCAGCTGCTCTCTTCCACTCAATAATTTCCCTGCTCTTCTGTATCGCATACGTTCCATACAGCAAGTACATACACGTAATCGCCACCCCGCTTGCAATACTTGCAAACAAGGGAGGAGAATAAAATGGCAAAAAAAACTCCATCAATTGACACCAAGAACCTTACAGCAGTCCAGCTCATGGAGCTCGACTCCTGTACCCGCTGTGGTGAATGTGTAAAATGGTGTCCAACTTATGCCGCTTCCGGCCAGAAGCCCGGGTTAGCACCCAGGGACAAGATCCTGCGCTGGAGACAGTTCATGAACAAATCCTACGGGATTAAAGCAAAACTCTTTGGCCCGACTGAAATCCCCCAGTCTGAGCTTGAAGAATTCAAAGATGATGTATACGGCTGTACCACCTGTGGTATATGTTCAACTGTTTGTGAATCAGGCATCAACACTGTTGAACTCTGGGAAGCCATGAGGGCAAATGTTGTAAAGAAAGGTATAGGTCCTTTTGGGAAGCAGAATATGTTCCCGAAAGTTATTGGCCAGTACCATAACCCTTACATGAAGGACCAGAAAGACAGGCTTAACTGGGTCCCTTCAGACGTGAAAATTGAAGACAAAGCAGATATTGT
>DUGS01000155.1:17624-23217 GCA_013331265.1 Methanosarcina sp. | reverse complement strand
ATGAAGGACCAGAAAGACAGGCTTAACTGGGTCCCTTCAGACGTGAAAATTGAAGACAAAGCAGATATTGTTTATTTCACAGGCTGTACTGCAGGGTACAATCAGCTCGCTTTAGCCTTTGCGACCTCACGTGTACTCAACAAGCTGGGAATTAAATTTACCATGCTTGGTGAAGATGAATGGTGCTGCGGCTCAGCTCTTATCAGGACAGGCCAGGCCCACATCAATGATGTGCCCCGTCAACTTGCAAAACACAACGTTGAGGCAATCAAGAAAAAAGGTGCCAAAAAGGTCCTCTACGCCTGTGCAGGCTGCTTCCGTGCCTCCAAGGTTGACTGGCCCAGGCTTCTTGGAGAAGAACTGCCTTTTGAGGTTGTCCACGTTTCAGAGTTCCTTGCAGACCTGATCAAGCAGGACAAAATTAAATGGGAAAAATCCATTAACAAGACTGTTACCTATCACGACCCCTGCCACCTTGGCCGTCACGTTGGAGTCTTTGATGCTCCGAGGTATGTGCTTTCCCATATTCCGGGTGTTAAGTTCGTTGAAATGGAAAGGTCAAAAGAATTCCAGCGCTGCTGTGGAGCTGGCGGTGGTGTAAAGGCAGGTCTTCCTGATCTTGCACTGGGAATCGCTGAATCCAGAGTCAAGGATGCTGTTGAAACACATGCAGATATACTGTCCAGCTGCTGCCCGTTCTGTAAGAGGAACCTCTCAGACGGCAGAGACTCACTCAAAGTTGACATGGTTGTCGAGGACGTCATTGAGCTGGTTGCAGAAGCTTTAGGCCTTGAGACTAAATAACCGAAGAAAGTAAAGGCTGGTATTTTTCCAGCTTTTCTTATTTCTTTTACTAATTATTTAATTTCTTCAATTTTTTTTATTTTTTTCATGATCTTTATTTTTTATATCCCGATCCTTAATATTTTAGTTAAAACTCTTTATATTAACATCCTTTATTCCTGATTTCTTACATTTAGCATTTTGAATCTCATATGTTGATTATTTATTTACTCTCTTTTTATAGTAAAACTTAAATACTGAAACCCTCCTTCCCCTTGAATATGGACATCCCTTATGAATTCCTTGGAAAAGTATTCGTCTACCTGATATTTTTTGCTCTTGCAGGTACAGGGATTGCTCTGCTTATAGGAGCTTACTCATTTAAAAATCATAAAATTATTTTTCCGGGATTTGTGCTGTTCACACTTTATCTTTTCTATTCCCCTGCAAAGTGGCTATGTAAAGTTTTCAGGATAAGGGAGACCCTTGTTGATGACATCCTTATTGATGTCCGGAATGCTGTAATGCATGATGACTTCGTGCATACGAAAGGCATAAAGATTTTACTTCTCCCTCAATGTTTGCGCCATCCAAGCTGTAAGGCGAGATGTGATCCTGTACACGGTTATGAATGCAAACGCTGTGGGCTTTGTGATATCGCTAAAATCTCCGAAGCTGCAGACAGATGTAATTTTAAGGTCTTTGTAGTTCCCGGGGGGAGTTTTGTTAAAAAGATTTTTAAAGAATACAGGCCAGAAGCCTGTATTGGGGTTGCCTGTTATAATGAGCTTTCTGAGGATATGCAGGCTGTCTCTTTTGTCCCTGTTCAGGGCGTTCTTCTTCTCAAAGATGGCTGCTTCAATACCGAGGCAAATGTTGAAGAAATAATTCAAAAAATGGAGATGTGTAATGTATAATCTTATAGGGCGGGCTCTTTTTATTTCTATTATAGTTTCCTTTACCCTTTCAGGCATAGCTCTGCTGGTCAGCCGAAGGAGTCTTACACACAGTGTTTTTTTGGCAGGTTTTTATGCAGATGTACTCGACTTCTTTTATTTGCCTTTAAGAAATATTTTTCTCAAGTTTTCGGATACTCGTGTCCTGGACAAATGGATGTCGTCTTTGAAAAATAGAGCCCATGCTTCTGCCTTTGCAAAAACAAAAAAAAGGATCCTCCTTGCCCCTCACTGCATGCGCAGCCTTGACTGTCCTGCTTACTCTACGCAGACAGGAATTCAGTGCAAATCCTGTGGAAAATGTGTTTTTACCCGGTTAAAGAAAGACGCTGAAAAATACGGGTATAAGGTTTTCATCGTGACAGGTTCTTCATTTGTAAAAAATATCCTTAAAATGGAAGATGCAGATGGTGTCCTTCTTATCGCCTGTGATTATGAAATCAACAAAGTCATGCGCGCCCTAAAAGACAAGAAAGTGACTACCTACGGGATTCCTATGGAAAGAGACGGATGTTTTGGGACAGAAGTGAATTACCAGAATGTGCTTACAGTATTTGAAAGGTTTAATACTTAATTTGGTAAGCTATAATTATTTTTTCTCCACTTTTTCTCTTATTAACTACTTCTTTCCTATCTCTCTTTTTTTCCCAAATCAATCGCAACTTTGAATTAATATTAACACTTTAAACTAAGTCCTGGTTATATTGACATGAAACTTAGATCATTTCTGGATATTTTTGAGGGTGCTACTTTCATGTATGACGTGATCATCATAGGTGGTGGCCCTTCTGGAGCCTCGGCCGGAAGAAGGGCAGGAAAACTTGGTCTTAATACGCTGTTGCTTGAAAAAGAAGAATTCCCAAGATACAAACCCTGTGGAGGAGGGCTTTCGAGACATGCGATTTCTTACCTTGATTTCGAGCTCCCCCAGGATATTATTGAATGGGAAGTTACAGGGGCAAAGGTCTTTTTTAAGAACCAGCTGATCGAGGCACATAAAGATTACCGGTTGTCTGTGCTTGTTTCCCGGAATGTGTTTGATAATCTCCTGCTTGAAAAGGCAAAGGAAACCGGAATTGAAGTCCACACAGGGGAAAAGGCTCTTTGTTGCAGGGAAATGCCTGAATGTGTCGAAGTCAAGACTAATAAGGGAGTGTACAGGGCAAAATTTGCAATCGTTGCCGAGGGGGCACAGGGACTCATCAAGACCTGTGTGAGACCGGCAGACACTAAAGAGGAGTATGGGATCTGTGTGGTCACTGAAGTTCCTGCTGGTGAAAAAGAAATTGAAGAAAAGCTAGGAAGAGCAGTTGAACTGCATTTCGGCGTTGTCGGAGGAGGGTACGGCTGGATCTTTCCCCACAAAACCTATTATTCTGTCGGAATTGGCGGAGTTGTAAAAGACCTTTCCCATCCAAAAGAAGCAATGCTTGAGTTCCTGAGAGCAAACGGTTTTGCAGATGAGTACAAACTTCACGGGCACAAAATTCCCTGGGGCGGAATTAAACGAAAAGTTTCCGGTTCGAGGGTCCTCCTCAGCGGGGATGCCGCAGGATTCGTTGATTCTTTCTCTGGCGAAGGTCTGGCTTACGCCATCAGTTCCGGGCAGTTTGCTGCTGAAGTAATTGCCGGGATTTGCCTGCGTGGTGGAAATCTCAAAGACCTTAAAAAATATGAGTCTCTCTGTCAGGCCGAGTTCGGAACTCACCTTAAGTATTCCCTTATGTTTTCCAGGATAATGCACCGCTTCCCCGAAAAGACATTCAAGATCTTTACTTTAAACGACAAAATGATTGATAAATATCTTGATGTTGTGGATTTCAGGATTGATTATAAAGATTATCTGCGCTGGTCCCTGCTGAATTTCAAACTAAGGTGATTAAGGGTGCCTTAATATGTACGATTTAATTATAGTATATCTTTTCTGGCGTCATTTTTTTCCTGCGCCGAGTGACGGGGTTGGTAGGATCTGTCAAGTAAAGGAAAGAAAATTGAAATCAGGGAACGGGATCATGATCAGAGTTTTGAAAGTCATTTAACGGTTTTTAGCATTATTTTTTCTTGCTCTCTTATTTTTCCTCTATCTTTTTATTTTTCTACACCAATCTACTTTATGGGTAAATAATTCGTTTGAGGCGGTCTGTTAACGGCCATCCATAAGCAGGTGGTTTGGTGCATGTATGACCTTATCGTAGTGGGTGGAGGACCTTCGGGAGCTTCTGCTGGAAGGGCAGCCGGAAAAGCAGGAATTTCAACCCTCCTGCTCGAAAAAGAAAATTTTCCGAGGTATAAGCCCTGTGGAGGAGCATTGTCTCCTTATGCTCTCTCATGCCTGGATTTCAAACTCCCTGAATACTTAATCGAGAGGGATATTTCAAAGGTCAGGATTCACTTCAGGGAGCTATATACTGAAAGGCAAAAAGATTACAGGTTAGCTCTGATTGTTTCCAGAAAAGCTTTTGACAATTTTCTTCTCGATAAAGCAAGAGAAACAGGAATTGACATTCATTTAGGGGAAAAGGTGCTGGATTGTAAGGAAAGGGAAGGATACGTTGAGGTTAAGACTTCTCAGAACACTTATCTTGCAAAGTTTGTCCTTATTGCGGAAGGTTCCAAAGGCTTGCTTAAATACAATGTCAGGCAGCAGAGAGACCGGAGGACAGAATATGATCTTGCCCTTGTTTCGGAAATCCCTGAAGAGGACGAGATAATACGGAACCGGTTTCCAGGTGTGATAGATATTCATTTCGGGGTCGTACCCGGAGGGTATGGCTGGATTTTCCCTCATGCAGGTTACTATTCCGTGGGAGTTGTGGGAACTGCTGAGCATCTTAAGTATCCGAAGATGGTAATGCAGGACTTTTTGCAGGCAAACGGCTTTTCAGGAGAGTTTCAGATCCGTTCTCACATTATCCCTGTGGGCGGGATAAAACGAAAAACCGTAAGTTCAAGGATCCTTTTGAGCGGAGATGCCGCAGGTTTTGTGGACGCCTTCATAGGGGAAGGTATAGCCTATGCCATACGGTCAGGGCAGCTTGCAGCTGAGATCGTAGCTGGAATTGTGCTTTATAACCGGAAATTGAGTGACCTTAAAGGGTATGAAACCAGGTGCAGTCAGGAATTCGGAAATTTCCTTGTAAGCTCCCTTAAACTGGAAAAGGTTATGCACCGTTTCCCTGAGGTCTCTTTCAAACTCGCTCTCAGCAGGGAGGAAATCCTGGATAAATATCTGGATGAGGTTGTGATAAACAGAAGCCACAAAGATTATGTCAGGTGGCTGCTGCTTAATTTTAGTCGGGCCGAATCTGCATCTAAAATACGGTCTATTAAAGAGAAGAATCAATAATGTCAGAAGACTCATTTGAATAATACTAATCCGAAAAACAGGTTGAATAAAAACTGCTGGGTAAAAATAGATTGAATAAATAACTGCTGGATAAAAATAGATTGAATAAAAAGAAAATTTAAGTGCGAGTGAGGCGTGTAAGCTCCCTTCTGTTCCTGCAAAGCTTTCTCACACCCACCAGTGTAAGAAATGGTCCCGGAGGACTCTTGCAGCGACGGCATTCGGCTAAGCGTTACCAAAACCAATCGGGCGATTCCGGACTGCTCGTTCTTCCCGATTTCCAACTTGCACCCACGAGGATTCGCCGTTTCATCCACTCTCCCTGCGACCTCAGCTTATGGCATCATCGCATTTGCAGGGGATGGTTCTCGTTTCTGTGCCAGGGCCCGGGCTCTCGCCCGACATCCTTTACAGACGTTCGTGTGTCCGGAGCGGTGGGGAGACTTTCCTCAGACCTGAAGGTCCGGCAGCCGTCCAGCCTCTCTCGCACGTTACTGATTTCCTGGCT
>DUGS01000155.1:10196-17317 GCA_013331265.1 Methanosarcina sp. | reverse complement strand
TGAAATGGTCTCCTGATAGGAATTCTTTCCTCAACAGCAGGTTGATTTTTCCGGTTAATTTCAGTTCTCCAGCGGCTGGGTTAAGCAAGTGTCTCCCTTCCGTGCACTCTATATAACTTTTGCTTGCTGGAAATGTTCCCAAATATTTATATATATGTATTATTATCGCAAAAATAATATGGATTTTCCATTCTTGCGAATTCTTTGAAAAAAGTATCGTAAGCCTAAAAAGATTCGTTAGTTTAATATCTAACTATTACTATCATTTTGTGTTCAGTTTCCACGCTTATTTTTAAGAGGTAAAACATGAGTGATTGTCTATTTGATTTGCATGCTGGTTATGTCCGTTTTAGAAACCCTATCGCACTGGCGCCAATGGCCGGAATTGTTGACAGCGCTTTTGCCAACCAGTATGCAGGTGATGCCGGGCTCGTAGTACTTGGAGCCTTCAATCTTGATAAAGGATCTATGGAAGTTGCATCAGACCTTGCATCTCGGGGTAGGAAAGAGTTCATTTCCGATGAACCTCTGGAGCTTATAAAAAGGGAAATTCGGGCGGTAAACTCTGGAAGTGCGGTTGCTGTAAACGTAAGAAGCACCACCCTTGAACCCCTGATTGAAGCTGCAAAACTTGTAAAGGAAGAAGGGGCAATTCTTGAATTAAACGCTCACTGCAAGCAGCCTGAAATGCTTAAAGCGGGTATGGGAGAAGCCCTTTTGCGTGACCTTCCAAGACTCTCTGCCTGGATAAAGGCAATAAAAGAAACCGGAGTCGTGCTTTCTGTGAAGGTACGGGCAAATATAGTAAATGATGTCAAACTTGCCAGGCTTATTGATAAGGCTGGAGCTGATATTATCCATGTGGATGCCATGCTCGAAGGTTTTGGGGCAGACCTTGATGCAATTTCAAATTACAGGGATGCTACAAGGCTCTTTATTATAGGCAACAATTCGGTTACTGATTTTGCCGCCGCAAAGGATATGTTTTCCCGGGGAGCTGACATGGTCTCTGTTGCAAGAGGGACTATGGAAAACCCCAATCTCATAAAGGAACTCGTAGAAGGTGCCACTTCGTATCAGGAGTCAATAGGCTGGTATAATGCTCCCAAACACGTTTGCAGTGAAGGGGACTTCAGAGCTCTGGCTTTCTGCTGCCTTCCGGTAAAACATTGCCCTGTTCATGGGAAATACAAAAAGCTGGGATATACCGCAGAAGAGTTCGCCCGGACAAAAATGGAGTTTGCCAGAGGAACCATGCTTGAGTATGGAGAGGATACCTGTTTCGGCAGCCTTGTCTGGTGCTGTAAGATTACAAAACCCTGCTGGATCAGGGACGGCGTACTGAATACGATCGGTCTCTCTGACGCGGAGTACATGAAGCTTAAAGAAAAGCTGGCAAAATATGTCCTTGACCACGCCAGGATTCCTGTAAATGAATCCCACTAACACTGTTTTTTCCTGTCATACACCTGGAGGAGAATCTCTTACCCCAAGCCTGATCGCGCGCTGTGCACAGCTTGCTATGCTGCTTGAAGTCTCAGCTTCTCCGAAACCAGGGAATGTTGATAGGGAACATAACTATCCCGATACCTGTTTTGAGCATTTTGTTGCCTCTTCGGTTGCCGTCTACCCTGTCCTTGAGCTTGCTGCAAAGAACACAGGAAGGATAGGGTCGCTTCTCAGGAGTGCAGTTTACGAAAGCTCTGCCTGGCAGCAGGGAGGAAACACGCATTTTGGGGCTTTTTTACTCCTGATCCCTCTGTCAATGGCTGCAGGCGAACTTTCAAGGGACCAGTCCAGCTGCGGAAAAGCAGGTTTCAGGCTTGAGATCGAAGAATTTGAGGAACTCGCTTCCCGTGCCCATTCCTTTGTCCGGTCAACGGACTGTGAAGATGCCGTTGATTTTTACAGGGCTTTCGGACATGCAGGGGTCAGGGTAAACAGCGTTGAGGAATTTGACCTTAAAGACCCTGAATCAACTTCAGATCTAAGAAAACAGAATATTACCCTTTACTCTCTTATGGAGATTGCCAGGGACTATGACCTGATCGCAAATGAGTGGACCACAGGTTTCGGGCGCTGCCTTGAGGGAGCAAAAAGCATTCTTGAGTTCATGCAGGCACGAAACTGCAGTGCAGAAGCTTTGACAGGAGGGTCGGTTTCGATCTGCTCTGGCACAGGAATCAATGAGGCCGTAGTATACACTTTTCTGAAACTGCTTTCAATGAATAGGGATACCTTTATCCAGACCAAGTTTGATGCCGAAACTGCGGATTATGTCTCTTCCAGAGCAGGCAAGATTCTTTCAGACTGGGAAATATCAGGAAAAAGGGCAGGAGACTTTGCCTCAATTCTTCCTGATGTACAGGAATTTGATTCCGAGCTTCTGGAAAAAAGGATTAACCCGGGCTCTACGGCAGATATCATTATTGCAGGGCTTTTTATTGCCCTTCTTGGAGGACTACGTTTTTGAAGAAATTTGATGAATCCGGAGATAGCTGTAAACCAGATATCGACCTCTCCGAATACGGGATTCTGGAAGGCATCTCTGAGACAATCGTAAGTACCGGGCTTGATACTCCCAATGCGGCCCCTATCGGGATTATAAGGAAAAACCAGAAGATCTTTGTCCGCATTTTCAAAGGCAGCCATACCGGGGAAAACCTGGTTCGGGAAGGGGTTCTTGTAGCAAACGTGGTATACGACCCCCTGCTCCTTGTACGTTCCACTTTCTTTGACATTGAATCTTCCGAATTCGATTTTGTGGACATTGGCGGGAAAAAGTTTCCTGTCCTTAAATCGGCCATTTCCTGGGTGGCTTTCAGGTGCACCAACATCAAGAATACGGAACAGACTGTGGTATCCGACCTCATTCCTCTTGGAGCGGGCTTTTTTGAGGCGAACAGGAGAGCGATTCCGGCCCCTAACCGCGGCTTTAATGCCGTGCTTGAGGCTGCTGTCCATGCAACCCGCTATAAGCTTACAGGAGACAAAAAATACCTCGAATGGATAATGCATTACGAGAGCCTTGCTTCCAGATGCGGGGGCGAGGGTGAAAAGAAAGCTATGAAATTGCTTTATGAAGTACTCGGGCTTTAAGCCCTCTTTTTTAGAAAATTATATTATCCCCCTCAGGCATGACTTCTTTCCATGAGTTTTCAGAGAATTGCATGGGGTATTACAGGAGCAGGTCATTTCCTGGACCGCAGTTATCAGGTCTTTAAAGAACTTAAACTCAGAAACCCCGAACTTTCCATAAACACATATGTCTCAAGGGCAGCCGAAGAAGTTCTCCGGATGTACGGGCTTGAGCAGAAGCTTGTTAAAATCTCAGGTGGGGACTACCTGGAAGAGGTTTTCAGGGAAAGCGAGCAGGGCTCAAGTTCCCCCAAAGTCGGGCGTTTTCTCCTTGACAGGTATGATGCCCTCTTCGTTACGCCTGCAACTTCAAACACGGTCTCGAAAATCGCCTACGGAATTGCCGATTCCCTTGTAACCAATGCAGTTGCCCAGGCCGTTAAAGGAAGGGTCCCGGTCTATATCGTACCTGTGGACATTGAAGGTTCGATAATATCCGAAATGCCCTACAACATTGATAGGAAACAGTGCAGGCACTGTGAGACCTGTCCTCCCCGGGAAAACTGTCCTCATGGAGCAATTTCCGAGAAAAATGGCGTTACGGACCAGATAGAACTCCTTAAATGCAAAGGCTGCGGGGCCTGCAAAGAGCTCTGTCCCTACAATGCTATCAAGGGTGGGCCTGTTGAAGTCCTTGTCAGGGACGTGGACATGCGAAATGTTGAGATTGTAAAAGGACTGCAAGGAATAACTGTACTCGAAAGCCCTGAAGCCATTCTGGAGCTTTTCTGATTTTTCTCTTTTTTCTTCTCTTTTCTTCCTTTTCTCCTTCTCTTTTTTCTTCGGAAGTTACGCAGGCATCAGGATGAAACTTCACTTGTCAGGATGAAACTTCACTTGATGTGATAACTTTTCCATACCTCCCGGTAAGGAAACTTTTATTCCTTAAAAAAATAAAAAATAAAAAAGTGGATTTTGTGGAGTATTCATTTTTCCGTGGAAATTGTGGAGATTTCCAATGGCATAAGTACTCTAAAATCAACTTAAGTTGATTTATCATTTATTGGTATTCATTTGATATATATAAATGTATTGTTAACGCCGTTATGTTTTTTATGTCTACTTGTCTTCTTTTTCCCTTCCTTATCTTTGGTTTTTCAGGCTTTCGTTTTCCTCTTTTCTGTTTGTGTTATCTTCTCAATTTTCCTTTCCTAATTTTCTTTGAAATGTAAACGCAGTGAGGCAGGATATTTTTTATCCGGGACTAAGGAAATCTTTCTATCTCGATAAGGCGAGAGGACTCCTTCCTCAGCGGCTACAAGGCCGATAGGGAGGAGTAGTTCACTCCAGTATCATGTTCTAATCATGTCCAGCTTCCCTTTTTTAAGCATTCCAATCCTCTCCGACATGAAGCGGATGACGGCTTCGTCATGGGAGATCAGGAGGTAGCCTATCCCCTGTTCTTCCTGGACCTTTTTCAAAAGGTGTAGGATCTGGGCCTGGACCGAAACGTCAAGTGCTGAGGTAGGCTCGTCAAGCACAATGTATTCCGGTTCGAGAAGGAGAATTCTGCCGAGGGCAAGGCGCTGGAGCTGTCCGCCTGAGAGCTGGGCCGGGTAGCGGGCAAGCACCTCTTCAGGAAGGCCTATCGTCTTCAGCATTTCTTTTGTGATCTGAAGTCTTTTGGTTTCCTGGTTATTGAGCAGTTTCAGGACTTCGGAGATAGAGTGCTCGATCCGTTTCCTGGGGTTAAAAGAATCTGTAGGGTCCTGGAACATCATCTGGACCCTGTGGCGAAAAGCTGCGTATTCGGCTTTTTTCATCCCGGAAAGCGGGTTCCCGTTAAGAAGAACTGCGCCATCGGTGGGGCTTTCAAGCCCTGCAATAATTCTTCCGAGCGTGCTTTTTCCTTCCCCCGAGGGCCCCATCAGCCCGAAGGTTTTCCCGGGTTCAAGTTCAAACGACACTTCCCGGAAAATGCATTTTCCCTCACGCAGCAGGCCGGACCCGTATCTCTTTGAGATGTTTTCTGCTTTCAGGGACACAAAAAACACCTCACTGCACTTCCATTGCTTTCTTTAAGTTCGGGATGTTCCTGCATACAGCGTTTTTCCTTAATGCGGCATCTCGGATGGAACCTGCAGCCTGCAGGCGGGTTGCTGAGAGGCGGAGATGAACCGGGTATGGGCACAAAACCATTTTCCGGCAGGCTGTTAAGCAGTCCCCGGGTGTAAGGGTGGCGCGGGCTTTCAAATAAGCTTGAAGGGCCAGCAATCTCAATTATTTCTCCTGCATACATTACTGCAACCCTGTCTGCAAGTCGCCTCACAAAGCCAAGGTCGTGGCTTATCAGAAGCAGGGCATTTTCATTCTTCTCTTTCAGATTTTTCAGTTCATTTTCAAGTTCGGATACGCGGTCTCTGTCAAGCCCTTTGCTAGGTTCGTCTGCTATAAGTAGGGCGGGGTCAAGCATGGTTGAGGCCGCGATCAGGAACCTCTGGTTCATTCCTCCGGAACACCAGGAGGGGTAGTAACCCAGGTATTCATGAGGATTTGAAAACCCCACTCTTTTAAGGGCTCCTGAAACTTTTGAGAGGGTGGTATTCCCTTTTTCTTTCTTTTTTTCCTGCCCGTGAATTCGGAAGGGTTCTGCAAGCTGATGCCCTATGGAATATACGGGATTTAAAGCGAGAGAAGGGTTCTGGAAAATGATTGAGATCTCTTTTCCCCTGAATTTTGCCATCTCTTTTTCGCTCATCTCCAGGAGGTTTTTACCTCTAAATTCGATTGCACCCTTAACTCTGGATTCCGGGGGCAGAAGACGCATAATAGCATGTGCAACGACAGATTTCCCGCACCCGGTCTCTCCTACAAGGGCCAGTGTTTCTTTTTCCCTTATCGAAAATGATAGGCAGGAAACCGCGGTCACTGTTTCGTTTTTATCTTCATTTTTATCTTCGTTTTTGTTCTTGTTTTTGTTCTCGGTTTCATTTTCCTGGAACGAAACGATGAGGTCTTTTATTTCCAGCAGGGTGTTCATTCCGCATCTACTCCTCTTTTTCCGTTCTCATCCTTTCCTTCGAACCCGAACCCTATCAGTGCAATGGACATTACACAGAGCGTAATGCAGACCCCAGGAGGTATGTACCACCACCACATGTCCCTGATAAAACCGCCCCGGGAAAAGGCAAAGGAAAGCATTATTCCCCAGCTTTTCATGTTTATGTCACCAAGTCCCAGAAAGGAAAGTGAGGCTTCGGAAATCATTGCCGAAGCCGTTGCCAGCATGAACTTGGGCAGCAGGACATGGATGAGGTTCGGGAATATGTCCGAGGCCATGATGTGAAATGAGGAAAATCCCATGCACTGGGCACTTTTAACATAACCTGCTTCCCTTATCTGAAGGGTTTTTGAGCGTACGACTCTTGCAATGGACTCCCAGGAAAGAAGCCCCAGGACAAGGATAAGGGTCCAGATGCTTGGGTGAAGGAAAGCACCTATGATTATGATCAGAGGGATCTTCGGGATTATCAGGACAACGTCTGTAAAGCCCATAAGCAGCTCGTCCATCGTCCCCCTGAAGTAACCTGAACAAAGCCCTATCATAAGGCCTATTAAGGTTGATATGCAGGCAGAGGCAAAGCCCACCATCATAGAGATTCTTGCTCCGTAAACCAGCTCCGAGAGTATGTCATTTCCTATATCGTTTGTCCCAAGGAGGTGGGCAACAGATGGCGGTTCATAGGAAACGAAACGTTCGGTAGGGGGGTAAGGGGCAAAAAGAGAGGGAAACAGGGCAAGGATAAGGAAAAAGAAGAAGAGAAAAAGTCCTCCCCGGTTGAATTTTTTAAATGCTTTTTCATATTTTCGGATATCGAGGTTTAAATAATGAGCTATAAAGTCTTTCCACTGCCTGGGACTTTCCTGTATGTATATTTCCTTTTGCATCATGTTGGCCTCCTTACTCTTGGGTCAGCAACTGCATACAGCAGGTCCGCAAGCATATTCGCAAGCAAGACTGCAAGGGCTATTACCAGAAAAGA
>DUGS01000155.1:0-9851 GCA_013331265.1 Methanosarcina sp. | reverse complement strand
GAGGCATTCTTTATGACGTGCCTGAAAAGGATGGATATGTCGTAAAGGCCCTTTGCCCGGGCATAGGTGGCATAAAGCTGTCCTTTTTCCTGTATGACACTCCCCCGCATTATCAGGAAGTTCCTGGAGGCTGAAAAGAGTGCCATCACAGTTACCGGTAAAAACATGTGGTGTATAACACTTCCAGGGGTCGGGACATCATAAAAGCCCTTGAAAGGAAAAAGCCCCAGTTCAAAAGCAAAGATATCCAGGCAAAGCAGGGCAAGGAAATAGGGAGGTGTGCAGGAGAGTGCAATAAACCCGCAGCATATGAGGCGGTTTGCCTTTGTTTCAGGTTTCCAGCCCGCGTATGCCCCGAGCAGGGTCCCCAGAACTGCTCCCAGAAGTACGGAAACCCCCACAAAAAGGAGGGTCCAGCCAATCCTCTCCCTCAAAACCTCGGCAACTGGGCTGTGAAGGTGATATGAGTAACCCAGGTCAAACCGGAGGAGGTCTCCGATATAAGCTGTAAACTGCTCATAAATCGGCCTGTTCAGCCCCATCTCGGCTCTCAATTCCTCCATTACGGCTTCTGAAACGTAGACGTCCTCTCCTATGAGATTCTTTACGGGGTCCCCTGGCATGAGCCTCGGGAGTGCAAAGTTGAGGGTAACTATGAGGAGAAAGGAGGCTGCGTACCTGAACGTTTTTTTTACTGCTTCACGCATCGTACCACTTACTGTTTTCAAAGTATTATTCTCAAATGCTTCTCCTGCCTCGCACCTCCTCAAAGGCTTGTCCTTCCTCATACCTCATGTAAATTGAGGAAGGTGTCAAGGTTATAGATCCCGTAAAGAGGATCGGTATACCAGCCCTCAAAGTGCCTGTTATACGGGGTAACAACATTGTTCCAGTAGAGAGGGATTGCAGGCAAATTCTCAGCATAGTAGTCCTGAAGCTCGGATGAATAGCCGTCAAGTTCTTCAGGGTCCGTGGTTGCAAGGATATCGTCGCAGAGCTGCAGGAATTCGGGGTCATCCAGATTATGCATAACTCCCTGGCCTGTCCTTCTTGAATCGAAATAGCCGCTTCCCCAGCTTGCGTGCATGAGCATGCCCCAGGGGGTGGAGCGGGTTACTGTCAGGTCATACTCGTATTTGTCCTTGAGTGTGAACCAGGTATCTGCATCTGCAGTCCTAAGATCTGAGTCAAGGCCCACCTGTTCAAAGTATTCTTCAAGAAGCTCGCCTGTACGGGCATAATCCGGCCGGATAAGGATTTCAAGCTTGATGTCTTTCCCGTCTTTTCCTTCAAGTACCCCATTTCCGTTACTGTCTGAGTATCCTGCTTTTTCGAGAATTTCTCTGGCTTTTTCGGGGTTGTACTCAAGTTTTTCGGTTTCCTTGAAATTTTCCATGGTTGGAGGCACAAAACCACGATTCGGAACTTTTCCGTACCCCAGAGTCTCAAGATTTACAATCTCTTCATAATTTATTGCATAAGCCAGTGCGTCTCTGAAATCCTCATCTGAAAGAGGAGCTTTCTTCAAATTGGGAGCAAGAAATACAAGCCCTATATCTGTCTTTTCAATAAAGTCGAAATTTCCAGTTTTTTCGAGCTGCTCAATTCCGGAATATGAGTATGAACCTGCGTATTTATAGTAAGTATCAACCTCTCCGTTTTCAAGGGCCAGGGTGGCTACGTCAACACTTGAGTAAAAGTGGACCTCTACAGTTTCGGATTCCGGAGCTTTTCCTTTCCAGTATGGGTTTTTCTCAAAAACGAGTTTTCCGGCGTTAAGGTCTATCAGCTTGAGGTAATAGGGTCCGCAGCCCACATAAGGGCCGTTATTTGTGTACTCCATTGGATTTTCAATTGTTTTCCATATATGGGCAGGGAGGATATTGTAGGTCGCAAATTCCAGGTTAACTCGGGTGTAAGGCTTGTTAAATTTGAAGGTCACGGAATTGTTGACTCCCGAAACAGTTGAGCTTTCCAGGGTCTCATTTATCCAGCTAGCCCAGGGCGTTTTTTTCCCGTAGTAACGGATTGAAAACTCGACATCTTCCGGGGTCACAGGTTCTCCGTCGCTCCAGTAGAGGTCATCCCTGAGGTAAAAAGTCCAGCACGTGTTATTTTCCGATACATTATAGCTTTCTGCAAGCTGCCCGACAAGGTGCCCCTCAGAGTCCATTTTCATTAGTGGCGGATTTGAGAGATGGGCAAAAACTCCGAGATTTGAGTCTCCTATAAATGATGCAGACTTTATTACGCTTGGAGTCGCTATTTTCAGGACTGTCCCTTCAGAACCTGCTGATTGCTGCATACCTGCGGTTGATGCTCCGGAAACATTTTCGGAACTCTGAACATTTTCTTCTCCCAGAAGGCTTTTTATGTACGTTATAATCCTGTCAAAGATCCCGCCGTTTGAGGCCGAAAGATTTTCTCCCGAATCTTCTGTCCCTACCGCCCATGCCGGGCATATATTTGAGCAAAAAATGGTCATGAGTACGGAATAAATCAACCACCGTTTCAACTCTTTTTTTAATTCCGGTCCAGTGAAACCTTTTATCTGTTTCATTCTGCTGCCTCTTCCTTTTTCAAATTTTTTCTCCTGGATTTACATAAATAGCGCCAGAGGTTCCGGTTACTTTGAATAAGACTTCTATTCTTCTCATTTTTCTCCGGTTCTCTGCTTATCAGCAGTGACGGGATGTATTATGCGTGAAATATGAGTAAGAATGATAATGGTAACCTCAATGCGCCGTTTTCTTTAAATTTATTTGCATCTATTATTAATATCCATTAATCAAATAATTAAAAATAATACGAAAAATTTAGTTTTTATGCTAAGATCTTTCAATCTCGTAATATAAACCTTTTCATTTTTTACGCATTTTTGAAAAGCAGACCCGGTGCAATGAGATCTTAATCACAGGGGTTTTATAAAAAGAGGATAAAAGAAAAACTGAGAATAGGAAAACTTGAAAAAAGAAAATTCGTTTTTACTTCTGGCTTTCGATCTCTATATTTTTTTCTATTTCTTTGGCAAAACTTTTTTCCGAATGAATGTAGAATGAAGCCGGAAGCCCTGTGTTTGAGATCATGTAGAACAGGTTCATTGCGGTTTTGTTGAGCTTTGGAGAGTAATTTAAAAGAGTGCTTCTGGAGATTTTTACCATCGTGTCCAGAGATTTTATTCCTGTAAGATAGTTTTTTATGTCCCGGTTCTTCTGGCTCTTTTCAAAGATCAGGTCTATCCAGGTATTCATCTCTTCTATCAGGAGTTCTCTTGTAAGGTCTTCGGGAACTATGTAATTTCTTCCCTTTTCTATGTTCCTGAAATATTCCCTGAAACTGTTTCCTTTTGCCAGGGTATAAACCTGCCCCAGTTTCCCGGAATGGGTATCCGTTGTCGCGACAATGCTTTTACCAAACATCTCTGCAAGAGCTATCGTAAGTTCGTTTTTCTGCTTTAGCTCATGCATATTATATTCAAGTACAGGAAAGAGCTTTGCCAGTTTCGGCACTTCGGAAGGGTTCGGCTGCCTGTGAAAATCAAACCAGAAAGGGTGATTATATATAAAAGGAAGATTGTGCCGCTTGAGATATCCTATAAAACTTTTGAGATTCTGTTCTATTTTTGCTATTTCCATGAGTTCTGAAAATTCTTCTCTGTCAAGCTCAAAAACATTAATATGTAAAGTATGCCCTGCAAGCTCCGGGTCATATATACTTATCTCAGCGCCGGAAACAAGCTTTTCACGGTCCCATCCGAGGATTTCATATGCCTCTACTGTATTGTGATCTGTAAACGTTATATAATCCATACCCATCTCAAGAGCCTTTTCGTAGAGGCTCTCGGGGTTCAAATCTTTTGCCGGGAGCACGTCAAAAGAACAGGTTGTATGCACATGCAGGTCTGCCCGTTTCCAGCCTTCCTCCATAAACTCAGCTGCCTGTTCCGGTGCTATCAGCTTTTTCTCGTAATTCCGATGCCTTTCCCCCATAGGCGTAGAATCCTGAGATTTTAATTCTTTTATGATAATTTTATCCAGTATTACATCTATCTCATTATAGTATTATCCTTATTTTAAAATAAGGTTTTCCGAAAATCCAAAAAAAGTATTTTTTTTAATTCCTTTAAATTCCGGTGAAAGAACAGATGGGAACCATACTTTTGGGAATTTTATGGGAATAGAATAAGATACTTTATATCAGGCTTTACAAAGTATTTTTATTATAAATACAACCTTCATTTTTTTACATATCATACCATTACATTTATAAATATGTTAAAATATTCCAATACTTTTCTCAAAAACAATAGTGGTGTAACTATGGGTCTGTTTAGAAAGATAAGGAAAATCCTGAGTGTCATTTTTGAAAATGAGTCCGAACAAAAAGGAGATGACTTTGAAAGGTATGTGGTAGACCTCTTCAATGAAAGAACCTTTTCTATTGTGCAGTGGACCACGGATATGGCAAGAAAACATAACCGATTTGTGGAGTCCGACTGCGGTCCAGACCTCGTCCTCCGCCACAGGCGAACCAATGAAATTTTCTGCGTAGAATGCAAATTCAGGTCAAAACTCTTTAAAGGTAAACTCCAGTGGTCAAGTCCAAAACAGATGGGACGTTACAGGACCTTTGCAAACGACAATCTTATCCCTTTTTTTGTGGTTATAGGACTTGGAGGAAAGGCAAGAAAGCCAAAAAGGATGTTCTGCATTCCTCTTGAGGAAGCAAAGTACCCTGCGCTTTTTCCGGAGATTTGCGAGAAATTTGAACGGAGCCCTAAGAAGAACTTCTCCTGGAAAAATGGGACGCTGAAATAAATATTAAAATTGAATTCATTGGTCATCAATAAGGATTTCTTTTTCCTTCGTTTCTTACTTTTTTTTAATTCGTTTAATTTTCCAGTATAAATTTGCGGCTAAACACAATGTACATTAGTTTTTAATTCACGGCAATATAATCCTTTTTAATCTAAAACAAAGCTTTATGAAGCATTATAAAGCTTTAAATATATTTTTACTACATCATTTAATGTAATTTGCTATAAGTATCTTTATATTTTCATTTTTCCAGTTAGGTTTTGATTACGGGTATTCTCGTATCAATATCAAGGAAAAGGAGATAAAAAATGGATTTAAACAGAAAGTCAACTTTAAAAATTATAGTATCAGTTTCTGTTGTATTAATGTTGTTAACTTTGATTCCTTCAGGAGTCTCTGCAGGTTCGATAACTAAAGACTTCCATTCCGAGAAATCACTTGGTGACCATGACCGTGACCGCCTTAGAGATGGTTCCTGTCTCTTATCTAGCAGCCGTTCTTCTAATGGTAATGGTGACTGTGACCGCTTCAGGGATGGTTCCTGTCTCTTATCTAGCAGCCGTTCTTCTAATGGTAATGGTGACTGTGACCGCCTCAGGGATGGTTCCTGTCTCTTATCCAGCCGTTCTTCTAACTGCAATGGCGACTGTGACCGCCTTAGAGATGGTTCCTGCTCATCAAGCCGTTCTTCTAACTGCAATGGTGACCGTGACCGCCTTAGAGACGGTTCCTGCGTATCCGCTACTTCAGGAATCTAACTGTAACGCTTACAACAGGATGAACTGCCCGTGAACTTTAGTTCACGGGTTTACTTCATTACTCAAAGTCGTTTTTTCAAGTCAGCAGTTCCTTACTTACTTTTCACAGGCGTCAAATTACGATCAATTGGTTAAGGAATTTTCTTGCCAGAAAGATTTCATTACCGATACATATGAAATATGTGGAAAAGCTTTAGAACTCCAAAACAGTATATGTTTATATTGACTGTTTGGAGGTTCTATTATGGGGCTTGTAAATAAGATTATAAAAGCTGTTGAAGTATTGACAGAAGATGAGTCTGTAGAAAAAGGAAATGACTTTGAGAAGTATGTTGTGGATCTTTTTGATAAAAGGTACTTTTCTATTGTTCAATGGAGCACGGACATTACTCGAAAGCACGATCGATTTGTAGAATCAGATGCAGGTCCTGACCTTACTTTCCGTTATATGCCAACAGGTGAGATCTTTGATGTGGAATGCAAATTCAGGTCAGGTCTGTATGAAGAAAAACTTCACTGGTCCAATCCAGAGCAGTTAAAACGCTACCAGAACTTTGCGAGAGAAAATAGATCTCCTTTTTTCGTTGTTATTGGGCTTGGCGGAAATTCGTCTTATCCGGAAAGGATGTTCTGTATCCCTCTTGAAGAAGCAAAGTATCCGGCTCTTTATCCAAGTGTATTTGAAAAGTTTGAACGAAAGCCTGAAAAGAACTTTTTCTGGAAAAATGGTATCTTGAAATAACCTGTACTCCTTTTTATTTTTTATTTCCCCTTAATTTATAATAACTGAAAATTCAATATTAATATTGGCTCTTTTTGGGGGTAGAGCATGAAAATTAAATCCATTATGAAAATTAAATCCATTAATCCTTATACTGAAGAAGTAAACTGGATTTATGATTCATTCTCTCTCGGGGAATGCAGGACCCAGATTGAAAAATCCAGGGCTGCTTTTTCAGAATGGAGTTTATTGCCTGCGGAGAAGCGGGCAAAATACTTTATCAGGGTTGCAGAGGTGCTTCGACAGAACACCGAGATTTACGCCGGGATTATTACAAAGGAGATGGGGAAACCTATCAGTCAGTCGAGAAACGAAGTCCTAAAATGCGCCAGGCTCTGTGATTATTATGCAGAAAATGCGGCTGGATTTTTGAGAGACGAGCTTGTGGACATCGGGACTGATAAAAGTTACGTCACTTTTGAACCTCTTGGGGTGATTTTCGGGATTATGCCCTGGAATTTTCCTTTCTGGCAGGTTTTCAGTTTTGCAGTGCCTGCAATGTGTGCGGGAAATGTCTGTGTGCTCAAACACGCTTCAAATGTGCCGGGGTCAGCTCTGGAGCTTGAGAAAATCTTTCTGAAAGCCGGACCAGGAAAATACCTTCAAGACTCTTTTGATTGACTCGAAAACTGCAATGGAGATTATTAAAGAAGAACTGGTGGACGGGATTTCTTTTACCGGAAGTGCAGGTGGAGGTTCGAAAATTGGAGAACTTGCAGGAAAAACCATCAAGCCTGTAGTACTGGAACTTGGAGGGTCTGACCCTTTTATAGTGCTTGAAGATGCCGATATCGAGAGGGCTGCACAGGCAGGTGTAAAGTCCCGTTTTCTAAATGCAGGACAGAGCTGTACTGCTGCCAAGAGATTCATTGTTGTAAAAGATGTTGTTGTGGATTTTATAGAAGCATTTAAGCTCCATATGCAGGAACTGAAAGTAGGGGACCCGATGGATGAAGGGACAGATATGGGACCTCTTGCAAAGAAGGAATTTGTCGATAGTCTTGAAAGAGTTCTGAAAGATGCAAGACAAAAAGGGGCAGAGCCTCAAACTTATGGAGGAAAGCACGAAAAAGGCTTTTTCTTCAATCCCACTATTATCCCCGCAGCCAGCATCGATATGGAAGTATGGAATGTTGAGGTTTTTGGGCCTGTTGCACCGATAATTACTGCAAAGGACGAGGACGAAGCAGTGGAAATTGCAAACTCCACAGAGTTCGGGCTTGGAGCCAGGGTCTGGTCTGGAGACCTTGATAGGGCTGAAAGGCTGGCAAAAAGGATCAGGTCAGGGATTGTAGCTGTCAATGGAATAACAATGTCTGACCCGAGACTGCCTTTTGGCGGGATTAAAAAATCAGGAATAGGAAGAGAACTTTCCCACTACGGGATCAAGGATTTTGTGAATATAAAGACAGTCGTGATTAATAGATAAAAGGGTCCTGCAAAGTCTTCATTTGATGATTTGAGGGGGGAAATGCGTTGTCTGAATTAACCGAACAGGATGTGCTGTCCAGATTGACTCAGCTAGAACGGAAAATGAACGATCTGGATAATACCGCAAATGCTCTGATAGATGAATTAGAGAGCCTGCAAACTGTAGCTAGAGAATTAAATATGGCGGGCTTCGTCAATAAATTCAATGAGTATCTCGAAGAGGTAGGAAATATCAAGGAAGATTTAAGCTGCAAAATTTCTGATGAGATTGAAAATGAACAGATGACATATCTGGTGGAGACAAGGATGAAATCCATCCCTGTTGACATTGAAAAATAGTCAAGCAGAGCCTGGTAGAGTCGAACAAACGAGTCCAACAAACAAAGGATAGCCAAGTCGGTTGATTACATGCAAAAAATTCCTTATCATTTTTTCTTTACTCTTAATTACTCTTAATTCATGTACTTCCAGGTCTGCACTTTATCTTCATTTACACTGCTTTAACTGCTATTTTTTCAACTGCTGGTTTATTTGCGGATAAAAAGGTTGCCTTTAACTGACCCTGCGGGTCTCTGAGTTCTATTTTCGCGTTTGAATAGTAGGCGATCTCGATATCTTCCGTAAACTCTCTGGTGGTTGAGAGGCTGGTAGAACCCATAACACCGGTAATCGGAAGAGCCCAGAAATGGTGGCCTTTATAAGTTGGGTTATAATTGACAGCAGTATCACCTGCCAGATGTGCCAAATACACAATTCTGACCTTCATTACACCTCTGCTTGCTGTCAGTATGGCTTCAACTGACTCTCCAGGACCTAATTCTACGCTGACTCCTGAACTTGAACCGACTGTAATGCTTTTGCTCTCAGAGCCTCCCTACCCCCAGGAATGGCTGTAAGACATTGATGTTTCTCCTCCTCCCCCGGCTCCGAGGAAGCTGACATTATACGTAAACTTCTGCCCCACTTCTATTGTGTCCGTCTGAGACCAGTTGCTTTCCGTGGTGTTAGTAACCTGGTCCGATATGCTGGCATCGAAAGTGGCTTTTTTTGTGCTGCTGTTGACGAACTTCTTGGTTGCCACTATTACGGGTTCCGAAGTAATCCCGGTTATTTTTGCACTCCTTACATCCAGTATTGTCTGGACCTCATCCCAGCCGTATGTTTTGTAGAGGTCGTCCCAGGGGGTGGGGCTGTGAAGATATGCATCATTCGGTTTCTTCCCAAAATACTTTTCAACTGCACTTTTGAGACCTGCGTCTTCAATGCCGAATGTCTTTCTTTCTTTGTCGGTGATGATATGCTGTACACTACCAGAAGCGCTAACGCTGGAAGTTGATGCGTCTGCTCCCGCCTTTATGCTGATTTCAATTCCCATGCTTTTCTCTATGGTATCAATTTGATATAAATTTTTTGAGAAAGTGATAAAATAGGTCTGTGCGTGTTTCACTCAAATTGGAAGCAATGATGCAGATACATACAATGGCACACAGGCCAGCCCACAGACAAAGGAAAGCAAGCCTCCCAAATAATGATTTACTTGCCTCATAGGGATTGATAGAGGACCTGAGAACGCAGATAGACTTGGTGAGCGATCAATTAGGCAAGAAGGATGGACAGATCAGCCAGCTAAACGAAGTCACACAGAAACAAGCTGTACATATTCAAGGATTGATACAAGAAAACAGTAAATTAAATACAAAGCTTTTGCCAGAAAACACTAAGAGTAAGCTATGGTGGAAGTTCTAGTAAATTCGTTTTCTATCAAAAGTTTAACTCTAAAGGGAGTTCCTCATCCACATCAAAAGGCGTCAGTGTAGAGCTACTACGATAGTCATGTGTGCAGTGTCCGATTTTCTGTAAAAATCACAAATATCAAGAAGTTATTGGATCGAAAATTACATATTGTAAGATCAATTTTTCCCCTGGTACGCAAAAACATGACTTCAAATTTACAGCAAATTTGCGACACTGACAAATTAACCATCGACTCAGCATCCTGTTTTTGGTGGTAAAGAGAAAGGATACAGAGTCAATCATAATTTACAGAACTTTTGGTACACTGCC
>DUGS01000213.1:11038-21552 GCA_013331265.1 Methanosarcina sp. | reverse complement strand
AGGGAGATTACTTCGTCTCCGGTTACCGGGTTTGTGAGTTTGATACCTATAATAGATTTTGCAGGCACATCCTCAACATACTCGACTTCCCTGTCCGTAAATGTGAGTTTCCTGAAAGCGTCTCTGCTGACGACCCAGAACTCTACGTTCCCGTCCTTTTCAACCCTGGCTTTTACATAATCAACTTCGGGGTTGACCCAGAGGTTAGTTACACCGTATGTTGTTTCAGGCCTGAGTGTAGCACAGGGGAGGACCAAGTCTTTATGCCTGAACTTTATCAGGGTGTACTCCACGATCGTTGCTTCTTCTCCGTGCAGGATATCGTGGTCTTCAACAGGGTTATTGTCATTAGGGCACCACTTTACGGGGTGGGAGCCTTTCACGATCAGGCCTTTTTCTTCAAGCCGGGTGTACTGCCATTCGATGAACTTTTTGTAGGTCGGGTCAGTTGTTGTGAACTTTCGCCTCCAGTCAATGGAGTACCCGATCATGCGCATGGCTTTCTCGGCTTCTACCTTGAAATAATCCACAATCTTTTCCGGAGTATCGAGGGTTGGCAGGATATCCCTGGGGATCCCATGCAGGCGTTCATAGACGTCCATAGTCTGCGGGTCCCTGTTTGCAATAAGTTCGGCGAGCCCGACAATTGGCGTACCCGTTACGTGGAAGCCCATAGGGTAAAGCACGTTATACCCGAGCATCCTTTTATGCCTTGCAACCACGTCGCCTATCGTGAAAGTACGGGTATGCCCTGCATGCAGGTTCCCGTTGAGGTAAGGGTAGGGAATTGTTATGAAGAACTTTTCCCGCTTATCGGGTTCAGCCTGGAAAATCCGGCTCTCATTCCATTTTTTCTGCCATTTGCTTTCGATCTCGTGAGGCTTATAATCCTGCTCCATTCGTGTTCACGCCCACAGATAATTATTATGATAAAAAAATTTGAATACAAACTGGAATATGAATAACAGTAAACAGTTAAAGGAAGCTAATCCGCTGCCCGGAATACCTTTAAGGATTGAAGAGTACCGGAGCCCGGTTATTAATCTTTCAACTGTTTACGGTTCCGGTACTTATAATCCTTATCTTAATACTTACTTCCGAATCTTTCCGGCCGGGCCTTTAATACAGCTTCTTTTCCTCAATTTGTATTTCCAATCAAATTGTTTTCCGGCTTTATTTTGCCTTTCCGAAGATTGCTTCCCGGATGGATTCAATATTTGCATCAACAACAATTGGCTCCTCGCAGATATCAATTACAGTCTGGGGGTCTTTAAGGAGGTGCCCTGTTGTAATGCAGACCACGGTTTCGTCCCTGCCTATAACATCCATATCAACGAGCTTCTTAAGCCCTGCAACCGAGGCTGCACTTGCAGGTTCGACTCCAATGCCTTCAAGCCTTGCAAGGTCTTTCTGGGCTGCAAGGATTTCTTCGTCGGTAACGGATTCCGCAGTCCCGCTGGATTCTCTTATTGCATGAAGAGCTTTTGTTGCGTTTACAGGGTTTCCTATCCTGATCGCCGTTGCAACGGTTTCAGGGTTCTCTTCAGGGGTAATTGCCGGAGCCCCGCTCTTAATGGCTTTTACGATAGGACAGGAGCCTTCTGCCTGGATTCCTGTCATCTTCGGGAGGGAATCCGTAATGCCAAGCAGTTTAAACTCCCTGAAACCCTTGTAGATAGCGGTAATATTCCCTGCATTTCCTACAGGCAGGACAATCCTGTCAGGCACCTTGAAGCCGAGCTGGTCTGCGATCTCAAAACCAATGGTCTTCTGGCCTTCCAGCCTGTAAGGGTTGATCGAGTTTAAGAGGTAGATCTTTTCCTGGGAGCAGAGCGTGCGTACAAGAGCAAGTGCATCATCAAAATTTCCGCGGATGCTGAGGACTTTTGCCCCGTGCATAAGGGCCTGGGCTACCTTCCCGAGGGCAACTTTTCCTGCCGGAAGCAGCACAACAACAGGGATTCCTGCTTTTGCCCCGTAGATGGCAAGGGCTGCTGAGGTGTTTCCGGTTGATGCGCAGGCAACAGTGTTCATTCCGAGTTCAAGCGCTTTTGTAACCCCAACGGTCATTCCCCTGTCTTTAAAAGAGCCAGTCGGGTTCAGGCCTTCATGCTTTACATAGAGTTCCTTAATCCCTATTTTTTCTGCAAGACGGTCGCATTTGTAGAGCGGGGTCCCGCCTTCCTTTATAGTAACAGGTTCTCTTTCTATGGGGAGAAGTTTTGCGTATTTCCAGACCGAAGGACATTCGGTCTTAAGCTTCTCCATGTCAAGTTTGATTGAGGAATAATCGTAAATAACATCAAGCAGCCCGTCACATTTGCTGCAGGTATAGATCACTTCATCTTTTGAATACTCTGCACCGCACTCGATACATTTTAGATGGTACATTAAATTGCTCCTGTGTGTGATTTTAAATTATTCGGATGCCGGATTTCAATTCAGACCCGATTTTATGTGATACAGTAATGAACCCGGAATTTAGTATAACCCGGAATTCGAATTTTCAGGTTGATAATCTGGATTTCGGATTAGTATAATATTAGAGTTTAATAATATTTTGTATCCTTAACACGTTACTTGCTTTTAAATTATACTGTTTTCAGTCCAGCTGGTATTCCAAAACCTCCTTGCTGAGGAAATATCCAAGAACCGTCCTTATTAACACGACGGTACCCAGAAGGACCAGTTCTTCCTTAGAGGGGTTCAGTACAGTTTCCAGTACGTCGGCTGCAATGAAAAACTCAAGCCCAAAAACAATCTTGTTTGTAAGCTCTTTTCTTACCTGCTGGTAACTGTAGTTTTTCTTCAAAACTTCAATGAGAATAACCCCTAACATTGACCTGATCCCGCCGTATATTATGAGGAGAGATCCCATAATATTGAATAGAAAAGAGAATGCTTCAATTAACAAGCCTTCAAAATATTCTAAATTCCTTTTACCATCCCCCAAGAAATTCATACTGAAATTAGATTAAACTTTCAAAATGGTATTCTTTGACTTCTTTACTCAGGAAGGTTCCGGTTTTGCATATTGCATATTGTAAAGTTACAGCAAGTAACCATTTTTCGGATAGCTCTTAGCGGGAAAAAGATCAATTAGATTATTGCTCAAAAGCTGCAAGAGAAATCTACCTCAACTATAGCTGAGATGCAGGGAATCTCAGCTCTCGAGTTCCGCAGAAAAGAAGACGGAAACTGGTAAACCTTATAAAGACTCTTATTTTCCGGGCTGCGGCGGAGAGTTGGTCTTCCTCAAGAGCGTTATTTCTTTTCACAGAGAGCGCTGGATTCGGGATGATAATTCATAATCCAGAACATAATATGGCCCAGTTGCCAAATCCGCGAACAATCGGCGGAAACGGACACCTATGCCCTGATCAAGAGAGAATCCCACTTTGATCACTGGTGCGTCTTCAATGGTCAGATTCCATATGAAAATATCCTGAATGTTTCCTTCCCCTGACCCTGAACATATCATCTTATCCCTTCTTTGGGTGAGAAAATAAGCATATCTTCTCTTCAGATCCCACTCCTGAAGCATTACCTTTAATCCAGGCTTACTTGAACCCAGGATTGAAACGACTCAACACCGTCTCAATCCTTATTTGTTAGGCGTTCAACCCCCTTAATAGGCAGTTACTTCTTGCGCCGCAGAAAATCATCATCAACGATCACAATCTCTTTTGGAAGCCTTTTCTTATCTAACCGGGTCACGGATTCCTTATCAAATTCGCCTGGAACAGCACCCCAGATTTCATCCCCGTATCCAAATACAATGACCCCTTTCGACGGGATATTGATTGGCAAATAGCCTAATAATTTTTGGTTATCCGGTGACACTTCCGTAAACAGGTCTTTGAAGTACTCCTTCTCATTCACTTTTATCATGACAAAGGGATGTGGAGCACGATGTGGAAAATATTCACCACTTATCTCCATACGTACTAACAAATGAGGCTGATTATCCAGAACTCTCACAACCTCCCTTGCCTGGACTTTGTACTCTGGTAATTTCCGCATTCTGTATTTGATGTTCATTATGTCACCTCCTTAATTTGAAAATTCGATGTCATCTATCTCAATTTCCCCGGTCATTTTTTCAGAGAACAGGAATGTCAGGGTAGTAATGTCGTCTAGATTCACCGGACTCAGCCCGGCACAAACGATTTGGTATGATTTCAATGGGATACGTACCGTATTCATCGCCGACTTACTTAAATCATGGTTTGAGCGGTAGTCAGGAAACGGAATTTCCGAAAATGCACTCACCCGAACTGCTCTCTCATTATTAGAACCGTCTCTTAGTGCTACACGGAAATTCTGTGACTGATTTAATGGATTATCAGCGCTGTCTATCTTTTGCGTGACGCGAAAACTCAGTACAGAATAACCAGATATATTTTTGTGTGCTGGTGGGATACTGAAAATCAATTTATCAACGGTGTCGTTCCATTTGACTTTCAGTCCCTGTGTATCGTGTGGTGATTTTGGATCGAGACCCGCAATTACCGCAGCACTCATTTTACCTTCGCTTGGATCCACAGGAAGTGTTCCATTATGGTCCACTGTGCCACCAATAGTGCTTGCTTGCCAGTTTATAGCGCCTTCAAATTCGTCAACGATTTTAGTAGTTGGGTCATTGTACTGGATATAGGATTTTGCACCGGTTGCTGAAACTGACCCGGGTGTCCACTCTCCAGCGAACATACCTTCCCATTGTGACTCATTCTTAAGGTGCCATCGATAGAACGCGTTCATGTACGCTTTGGTAAAGGCCTTCTGGGTGTCAGGTAGAAGCAGATCCGGGATGTCTCCGTAATCTGCTTCGTAATTGCTTGTGATAAAACCATTATGTGTTGCTCGGTAGACAAAGCACATACTTTTCTTGGAACCGTTCGCACGGTCATAATGTGCGAATCCAGTCTGGGGCACGGTATAGCCAGACGTCCAAATACCACCGTCAATGTCCCCATCCCTTGAGCCATAAAGCACAAAGAAAGGCTTTGACCATGCCCCACCTAATATCTCTGTTCCATACTGATCTGTGGGTGCCAGGGCGATTACTGCATTAATGTTGTTTCCAAGCTTTTGCTGCTGGTTTATCCTGGCAGCTTTTACCACGGCATCACCACCCCGGCTGTGTCCCATGATACCGATATTATTTTGCACTTTTGAACCAAACTTGGTGTTGATTATATTGAGATGAGGGAACAAAGCCTCTGCACGCCCTTGTCCTGACATGCCATGGACATCCGATGAACCATTAAAATACCTTACATCTATACTCACAGCTATAAACCCGTTTTTAGCGAAATGCTCTAAAAGAAAATCGTAAGATGTATAATCGTGTCCATTGCCGTGAATGATCACGATCAATGGGTAATTTGGTTGATTGGAGCTGATTTGTACAGGATCTGTTACTCCCGGCATATCTGCCGGGAAAAAAACATGTGCTTTCATTCTTAATTGCCGACTTACAATTGTTGGTGTACTGGAAGAATGATACGATCCGATTTCATCCTGCACTGTTACTATACCTGGAAAGCCCATGGCGTTCACGATAGTTTCATCATAATTCCATTTTCCAGCATGTGCAAAATCCTGCATAGTGCCGGGGTCTTTTACAACACGGAAACCTGCAACGAAATAACCGTCGATGATATCCAGAGGTGTATTATACGCATTATCGGGAACAAAAAGGCTTGCATCTGATGTGTTGTTGCCAAAATCCACAACAATATCATACTCACCGAGCTGTGTTGCATTTGGCCATACAAGAATTTTGTTTGCATTTATACAGCCTGCTTGAAGCTTGTGTTTGGTTGTGTTCGTATTCCCGCCCAAAACAGGCAAATGAATAAGGCTATTGTTTGACCATCCTGTGGCATCCTTGCTTTCTATGACGTATAATGCGCACATTTTACTGATATTGTTGGGATCTACGATCTTCGGATCAAGTCCAGCCCAAACATCCTCACCTACAGTAAAAGTATCGGCATAACGGAAGTAGGGAGACCCTGAAATCGAATGTCCGCTCACTGGAATTTTATTTACACAACCGCCAAGCACAGGTTTTGCCTTCCAGAAAGCTTCACGTATTACTACACCAGTAACACGTCTTGAACCGATGATATCATTTGGAAGAACAGCGAGCAGCTCATCTTCTTCAAAACCATAGCGCACCGGACGGACAATAAAATCATACGCTCCTGGCAGCAATATTTCCGCCGCAGCAAATTTAATTGTTTGTTGTACGCCCCCTTCACGAAGAGATACCTCACGCACGGCAGGTTCACAGTTGTTGAAAGCTACAGGATGGAAAGGATCGCCAACTTGCCAGTTATGCTGTTGTGGCACCATATATATGCGTGTATCACCACCAAACGGCAGGTTGCTCAGCGTAAGCAACAGAGGTTGTGTGCCCACCTCAAAACCGTTTAATAACCTGCCGTCTTCCTCCGATACGATTACAATGGGGGCGCTTAAGGTATCGCTTATCTTGAACTTATGGGTGGAAATGGTTTCCTTTTCCATCGATATTTCCAGACTAAAACTTGCACCTTTCCACCTCTTTACTGCCTCTTCGGGAGTGAATCGTGCCTCGCTGTGGGGATCATCGAGCCCCATCTGAGGCCACAGAACAGTTGGCTCAATTTCACCGTAGCGATTAGTGATGAATGTACCGGTGAAGAGCGCTTTACCATCCATAGATAGTGCAAAATGATGTGTATATCCCGGCCGGAGTCCTTTCGCTTGGATAGTCAGCGATTCACCTACGGAAAACTCTTCCCTGGACTTCCCATCATCGCCAGTCAGCAACACCTCTGTTTCTCTATGATCATGTATTTCTTCCCATGGAATAAGGATTTCATGTTCTGATATCCTGCCCTGATTCCAGCGTACGGCATTTTTGGTATTGTGAATCAAAGTAGTGCGGTCACTGTTGAATACCTTGAAATAAATATCCGGCCTTTTTTCGAAGAAGTCTCTGAAGTCGGAGAGTTCGCAAATGATGTCGAATTTTCCTTGTGTGTCAGTTATCGCCGACCCTAGCAGATCGTCGAAAAGTAAATCTTTATCGTAGGATTTTACAAACAGTCCCGGCAAAGGAAAACCTGTCTCTTTTTCTTTAACGACACCTTTGATTCTGAAAGTGATCATACTATACCCCTCATACTATACCCCTTTAAAAATTAGTGAATGCTTAATTTAGAGCCTATCCAAAAGTGGTTATCTTCTGTAATTTTTATACTATATAATATGCAAAACCGGAAAGGATGCTCTGATATGTATGATAGCCCCAAATGTTAACCGAGATGAACTTTTAAGCACTATTGACCCCCCAATAATTGAGTCGTTACTCTTAATAATCCGAATTATTAGTATGAATTATACGGTTATTCCTTCTTACAAAGATCAGCTGTCGGGAAGAATAATGTAAGAATGAAATTCCATATAAAGTTATGATGTTTAACCCTTTGCTGCTATAATTTATTCATGAATGAGTATTTATAAATACCTTTTTATACTAATATTATTGGCAAGTACTTTCAAATGCAAATACTGCTTTTTTACGGATCTGTTTCAAAACTGTTTTTAACCTCTCTGAACCCATATTTCACAGCAAATAAACCGATGTCAAGGTAAGTAATAAAAAATCTGTTTGTGTTCATAGAAGAGATTACCGATACATAAAAGATACATAAACAGGCATAATAACTCCAAAGGTGCCACAGAAGCGCCATACTCGCGTAAAATGAAGTCAGGTTTCATAAAGAAGATCTGTCTCAAATCTCGAGATCAAAAACCTGAAACCCAATAAACAGATATGAAATATGATACAAAAAAGCAGATGTCCGGAAGAATATGATTACTCCCGTTTCTTCGGGACCGAATTGCCTGAGAGGGTTTGAGTGATAAAGTCTTCCGGACACCGTTTCTTTAAGTGGCTTGTTAATCCAATGTTTATTTTTTTCTAAAGTTTATTTCTTTTCCTGGTTTTCAGTTTGCAGAGCCGGAATTTTCCCATGCTCTATCCCGTAGCCTTCGACAGCTTTAGGGGCACCGAGGAGGAGTTTTCTGATCCTGTTATATACACTCGGGCATTTCTGGGGGTCAAGCTCCTCAAGGAGGTCTGCAAGAATTTTCACCAGAGGGATATGGTATCTTATCTCCATCTGGTCTATATTTGCAAAGGCGTTGAGCATGTTTACGGTGCTGTATTCATTTACAGGAGCCAGTTTTCGCAGGATTTCTGCAAAGAGAGCCCTGCCGTCTTCGGTCTGGAGGGACTTTTTGCGGTTTCGGGCAAAGCTCCCGTAAAGGGCACGCTGGTCATTTGTCTGTTCGATCCTGAAAGCATCTGACCTCTCCATCTCCCTGACCAGTTCTACCGCATCAACACTGCTGTTGCTTCCGATTACCGAAAGGAAGGCTTCCCAGGCAATAAGGTTCTTTTTTGATTCAGCTTCAAAGGCTCTAAGGACTTCTATTTTGTCAGGGGCCGAACTGTTCAGGTACGCGGCAAATGCGCTCAACCGGTCGGTTGCACAGGCTGCGGTATCAAACTGCTGTTTTATCAGGGCATGGATGTCAGGGGTATCGAGGGTTGCAAGGACCCCGAGGCAGGTGTTTTTAGCCTGCCTGCTCTTGATTACCCTTGCTATTTCTTCCAGAGACCCGTCCCTTGGGACCGAGGCATTTTCAAAGAAGCGGTAGGCGGAAATAAGAGAGCTTCTGTACTTCCAGGCAACTGCCTTCAGGAGCTCCTGCTTTACATCATAAAGTTCCTGATAGTGATGGGCATACTCCGGGTCCTCCACGGACTCAAAAATGGTCAGGAACTGACCTCCTGCCTTTTCGAGAAGCTGCCGGTCATTGAGAAGCCTGTAGTAGAGCTCTACAAAGTCTTCAGAGGGAGCCGAGCCCGGAACTTTAAGGAGCCTCAGCTTTTCCCTGTCCACAAAGGTATAGAAGGCTGTAAACCTGCCTGCGATGTCACTGTCCTTTCTGACCTGCATGAGGAGCTCTTCCTGGCTTGCCCTGTAAACAAGCTTTCCGTAGAAGGAGTACCCCCTGTTAAGGGAAAGGAACGAGGGCAGATCCACGTTTTCAATTACAATCTCTGCGGTTTCCCCGCTTATCCTTTCCAGCACCTCGGCAATGTCTTTTCCATTTTCGTCCACAAGAGCTGCTTTGAACGGGAATTCCCAGGGCTTTCCTCCAGCCGGGAAGTGCTGCTTTAGGAAGAAAGTAAATTTCCTGGTGGGTTTATCGTATTCGGCTGAGACCTCGACCACAGGGAATTTAGTCTGCTTGAGCCAGGTCTCAGACATCTCTTTTAAGGGCACTCCGCTTTCTTCTTCCATAACCTCTATCCAGTCCTGTGTGGAAGCATTGGAGTGCTGGAACTTTTTGAAATAACGGTCAAGGCCCCGGACAAAAGTGTCTTTCCCTATCAGGCTCTCTACCATGCGCACATATTCAGGGGATTTTACATACGTAACCGCAGTGATCAGGTCATTTGGGTCATTGAACCCGTCAGGGATAATGGGCATGGAAGCAGCCCCCGAGTCAAGAGCAAAAGTCCCGGACGCCGGTGCAAGCAGTTCAAGCACCCTATCGAGCCTCTGGTAGTCCTCACCGAAAAGGAAAGCATGGTACTGCTCTTCCACGTGCACGGTCACAGCTTCGTTTAACCAGATCTCAAACGGGCTTCTCCCGGTAACCTCGGACCCGTTCTGGTTGTGGTAGTACTCGTGCACCTTGACCTTGATCATGTACTCAAAAGCAGGGTCCGTTATCTGCGGGAAAGGCATGATGCGGTTTGTGGTAATGGTAGTGTTCCCCACATTTTCCATGCCCCCGAAGTCCGAGTTCTGCATCCCGATTTCCCTGTAGACAGTCCCTGTGTATTTGTAACCCGGAGTGATGGTTTTGACAAGCCTGGCAAGCTCTGCCCTGATCTTTCCGAGCTCTTCTCCCTCATCTTCCTGTCCGGACTCGGGATTTGCCTCCATTTTCAGTTTCTCCCGCCTCTTTACAAGGTTCCAGATCAGCTGCCTGGCTGGAAGTTTATCCTCATCGAACTGTTCAGGCCCGGTAAAGACGTAGACCCACATAACGCAGTCGTGCAGGATATCAAGAGTCTTTTCGGCAGCCCTGGGGTCCGAGTCAGGCGGCACGAGCAGTTCCAGCGTAAAAGTGCCCCCGTCCGGGTACTCAAATTCCCTTTTAAATGTTGCATAAGTCCCGACTCCGAGGAAAAAGAGATAGGTCGCCATAGGCGTTACCGAGTTGTCGTAGACGATTTTGTCCCTGCCCGGCTTTACGGTACTCCTTTCAACCGCGACATCCCCATTTGTGATGAGGTTTGTGTACCGTGAATCTGCAATGATGGTCGTCCTGTAAGTGCATTTTGCAGTCATGTCATCAATGCAGGGCACGATCCTCTGGAACCCCCACTGCTGGCACTGCGTGATCTGCTGCGGGGGAGCCCCTGCCGGAGTCTC
>DUGS01000213.1:0-10739 GCA_013331265.1 Methanosarcina sp. | reverse complement strand
ATCTCAAGAATTGCATCATCTGTCCTGTACCTGTAAGAAACTTCAGACTGAAAACAGCTCACAGCCCTGATCTCAAGGTCCTTGCAGTTCAATTCCAGTTTCTCAATGGGACTATCCTTTGTCCTGACCCTGAGCACTGACTTCACATTCGTCCTGTCATCATAGACATCAAACACCATGTCCATGTGCAAAACATCAACGGTAAGCTCTCCGAAGTCCTCGGGGTAATATTTGTACAGCCTATTATTCATAAAAAGATCACCAGGGAAAAGTTATGAGTGTTATATTGTTGGATAGAAAAGGGTGAGGTGGGATTTAAAGGTGTAGTTTGAGAAGGAGGAGAATTTGTCTTTACTTTCTATGGCAACTTAAAATATTTTCTGTGAACATATGGGGTTCTTAAAAAATAATCCGTTATTAAGGGTTATTATGATTTATTTGTTAGTGTATATATAATTTTAAAGTTTCTCATTTAGTATTATATACTTTAAATAATTTTTACTATCTTAATGAGTTATCTGTCTTACTTATAAAATTTAACGCTGTTTTCCCTTATTTTAGATATTAATTTTTATCCGAAGGAAAAATTGATCTGATTATATTACTTATTTTTAGGATAAGTTCCCTTTTGTCATTGGCTATTTAATTTTATGCAAAAAACAAAATAATATTATAGTGATTTTCCAATAGAATTCGCTTATATGTTGCATAATAAATAATTTTTTGATGTTTTGTTCCTTTCCTGAGTCTAAATAGATATGTTTCTTATTTTAAATTCAAATTAGATTTCTTATATTCAAATATTAACTAATTTGATTATACATGTATTATCCATCTTATATTTTTCTGATAAAATTGGAAAGATTATTATATGAATTATATAATCTCCTTATGGAATTTCTAATATTTAACTGAATTAAACATAGTATCAATTTCAATAACTTTATTTATCGTTTGTTGATCAATTTTTTCATTCATTTTGAGATCGTCCCAAAAGATATTTTATGCTTAACTACTCAAAAGTCCACGAACGCCTTTAGATTAAAGACTTGATTAATCATTCAAAAATATCGGTTCAAATAATGAATTATAGAACCAATCCCAAAACTTAATATCCTATTTATTTGACAAAAATAATTATATTGTTTCTATATTCTATAGTTTTTATATAGACTACTTTGGAAGAGGTATAGAGGATGAAAAAATATCTGTCAATATTATTGATTTCAGTCCTTGTTTTTGGGGCTGTACTCCCGTGTGTTACTGCAGGGGTCGGAAACAATACAACAGCAAATCAATCGGTATCAAAGGCCTCCACTACCAATGGATCCGCACCTGTGAATGAATCCTGTCTGACAAATGTAACCGAAACTGTAAATGAAACAAACGCAGCTCCTGTAGCTGAACAGAAATTCAGGGTGGGCCCGACTGTTGTCCTCCGACCGGTTAACGATGTCATTACTAAAAATGAAGATGGTCTTATCGAACTTTATATTGATAACCCATCTCTTAATGACGTAACCCTAAATGTAGACGCAAGAATAAGTGTACCAGCTGGAATCCATGTGTATGGGCAGGGTTTTGGGCAGTCAGGCGCAGCAGGAACAGTCTACGGTCTATTTTCAGTGCCACCCGGAAGCTCACGGACAATAAATATTAACGTAAAAGGAGAAAAAGTAGGAACTTCTACTGTGCATTTCACAGGTCTTTACTGGCCTGGAGATAACAAGGACGATTACAACCCTATTTCACTTACTCACCCATTCATAGTCGAAGAGCCTTCCGAGAACCCCACAGAAGCTCCAGACCTTGAAGACACTTCAGGAATTATAGCTGAAGGGTCTGGTTCATTCAGTGCCCCGGGCTTTGGTGCAATAATTACAGGCGTTGGGCTGTTAGGCGTGTACATAATTAGAAGAAAGTAAATCGGGTTATTAATGGAGCTTAAATAAAAATTTAAGAGGAGAAATTCATGAGTATTCTCTTTTGGATGAGATTACTGCATATTCGTGAAAGTATCCTCTTTAAATTCAACGAAAAATTTTCAACTCCAAAAATATGCAACAATTTTGCCATACATTTTTAAGATTTAAATCGTCGTTTGAGATTATTTTTTCAAACTTACTCAAATTCTTTAATTTTATCAAACATGTAAAATTACTTTTACTCGTAAAATTTGAAGAAGATATTATGAAACTTCTGCAAGCTGAAATTAAGAATTCTGTAATGAAGTGAGTCTAAAGATAGATGAAAAAGGTGGTAGAATGCTTGAAAGGGAAATTTCAAGATATTTGAGAGTTTTAATGGCATATCTCTTAATAGGCTGTTTTTTAACAGGCAATGTTATAAGCGCATATGCCTCATCTGAAACTTTGACAGATTCGGATTATTCTTCTGGCAACGAACCAGAAAACTCTAACTATATCGAAACAGATCCTTCCGAGGATATTGGGGCAGAAACCAGACAAGATCCGAGTACTTCTCAGGAATCTTTAACTGAGTCAGATTCTTTAGCTGAGTCTGATCATCCTTATGCAAACAATTACAAGAATACTTGGACAATAAGCGAGCCTGGTGCCGCTCAGATACGTCTTCACTTTGAATATCTTAAGCTTGGTGAGCCTGGAAAATTCAGTTCTAATTTTCAAGTTTATGATAAGTTAATTCTTTATGACAAATACGATAATGTACTTAAGACATATGGAAGGAATAATGGTATCAATCTTCAGGATTTCTGGACTGAATGGTATACAGGAGACACATTAAAAGTCAAACTTGTAACAGATAGTTCAGGGACTGCAAATGGGTTTATAATTGACAAGACCGAAACCAGAATGGACATGAGCACTTCGGAGGACTCTTTAGCTGAGCCTAACCCTTTAACTGAATCTAATCCTGTAGCCGAATCTGATCATCCTTATGCAAACAATTACAAGAATACTTGGACCATAAGCGAACCAGGTGCTGCTCAAATACGTCTTCACTTTGAATATCTTAAGCTTGGTGAACCTGGGAAATTCAGTTCTAATTTTCAAGTTTATGATAAGTTAATTCTTTACGATAAATATGATAATGTACTTACGACATATGGAAAGAATACTGGTTTTAATCTTCAGGATTTCTGGACAGAATGGTATACAGGAGATACGTTAAAAGTCAAACTTGTAACAGATAGTTCAGGGACCGCAAATGGGTTTATAATTGACAAAACAGACATCAGAATGGATACTGGAACAGATACTGGAACAGATGCTGGAACAGATACTAGGGCAACTAGAACAGATACTCGAACAGATACAGTTATTCCACCAGATAATCCTAAGGAAGAGCCAAGCGTACAGTTGCATGGTGAAAAAACAAAAGTAGCTGAGGGAGAAGATATTCTTCTCAAACTTTCTGCTGTCAACCTCATCACAAAACCAACTATGCACATCCAGGTAATCCTTCTTCCGCCTTCGGGAATGAGCGTCTCTTCCTCGGAATTCGTTCAGTCCGGTGCTGGTCAATATACGACGACATACGAGCTTGAACCAGGCGATGGAAAGGATATTGAAGTTAGGATTGCAGCTAATCAGGTTGGAGACTTTAACGTCAAAGGCAGAGCCATTTACTATTTCGGGGACGATATTGAAAATGCAGAAAGTTACACACTGAGTCTGCCGATACAGGTTACAGAAAAAACACCATCTAGCTCAAATTCAGAGACTGGTGATGTGGAAAAAAGTCCAGGATTCGGATCATTTACGGCTGTTTTCGGGCTTCTGGCTTTCTATACGTTGAAAAAGAGAATTATTTAAGATAAGCTAAAGGATGTGTAGCTACACTTATTTATAATGTTCTAAACTGGTTGTAGCTCACAACCTTTCCCTTTTATCTCAAATTTTCTAGAGTTTAATTCCAGTTTTCTATGTGCTCATCCCAGGTTATCACCCTTAGCACTGACTTCACATTCGTCCTGTCATCATAGACATCAAACACCATGTCCATGTGCAAAACATCGACAGTAAGCTCTCCGAAGTCCTCGGGGTAATATTTGTACAGACTATTATTCATAAAAAGATCACCGGGGAAAATTTATGAGTGTTATATTGTTGGATAGAAAAGGGTGAGGAGGGATTTAAAGGTGTAGTTTGAGAAGGGGGAGAGAAAGTTTGGTAAATTCTATAGATTCGTTCATTGAAAACTGTTTGAAGCCTTCCAAGTAGTTTGTCTATTTTCTCCATGAAAACTTGGTTGTTTTCGAAAAGCTTTTCAATAATATTTTTAATAGTGACCTTGAAGAATGTTGATTAAAAATTGAGAAAGCCTCACAGATCATGTTCTTGCTCATATGAGTTTAATTTTTGCAGGGTAAATTATGGAAAGTAATAAGAAAAACGAATTAAAAGCAGTTGATTTTTTTTGCGGTGCCGGAGGTATGACATACGGTATGTCTTTGGCAGGAATCAAAGTACTGGCAGGTATTGATATTGATCCCAAATGCAAAGAGACTTATACGATTAACAATCCCGAAACCAAATACATTCAAAAAGATATTTATGAACTTACTGAAGAAGAGCTCGCAGAAGTAACCAATATTCGAAAGAATGATGATTCTTTAATTTTCATAGCTTGCAGTCCATGTCAGTTTTGGACCAAGATAAGTACTGAAAAGGAAAAGAGCAAGGAAACTAAAGATCTTTTAGTGCAGTTTCAACGTTTTGTAGAATGGTTCAAACCCGGTTACTTGGTTGTTGAAAACGTTCCCGGCCTTAAGAAACACAAAAAAGAAAAAGTTTTGGAAGGATTTATTACTTTTCTGAGAGAAGAATCTTACGAGTTAGATGATGGTTTCATTAAAGCAAACAATTACGGTGTCCCGCAGACTCGCGAAAGATATTTGTTGATGGCAAGCCGAGTTTCGGACCGGATTACGCTTCCTGCAGAAGAGCCTGACGAGAACTTAATATTAAGAAATTTTATTGGAACACATAACGGATTTCCGGCTATAGACGCAGGACATAGGGATAATTCTGACTTTATGCATACGGCAGCAAATCTTTCCGAAAAAAATAAGAGAAGAATTCGGATAACTCCCAAAGATGGTGGAGATCGTTCAAATTGGAAAGATAATCCCGAACTTCAGATAGATGCATATAAAGGAAAAGATCATATTTTTAGGAATGTTTACGGTAGAATGTATTGGGACAAACCAGCGTCCACCATTACAACAAAATTCCACAGCCTTTCTAACGGGAGATTCGGACATCCTGAAGAAGATAGAGCTATTTCATTAAGAGAAGGGGCAACGTTGCAGACATTTCCAAAGGACTACAAGTTCATAGGATCAAGCATAGATTCCATATCCAGACAAATAGGAAATGCAGTGCCACCCGAGCTTGCAAGAAGAATAGGAAAGGAAATTGTAGAGAACTATATGAAGGAAAAATTTCAGGATTAAAAAGGAGAAATTACATGGCTAAATTCAAAGCTCGTGCAAGAACTATAGATATGTTAGGCAGACAGCAGATAGCAGGAATTCCTACAGCTATCAGCGAGCTGTTTAAGAATGCACATGATGCTTATGCAGACCATGTAGAGGTAGATTACTTTCGCTCAGACGGTTTGTTCGTGCTTAGAGACGATGGTCTCGGGATGACTAATAAAGAATTTGAAGACAGATGGTTAACTTTAGGTACTGAAAGTAAATTAGGCTATAAAAGAGGATTAACACTTCCACCAAGAGATCCTGAAAAGCCCGATAGGCCGATAATGGGGGAAAAAGGCATTGGAAGATTGGCAATTGCATCAATCGGCCCTCAAGTCCTGGTTTTAACTCGTGCAAAGAGAAATGAAAAATTACACGATTTAGTAGTAGCTTTTATTAATTGGAGTCTTTTTGAGCTTCCAGGGATAGATCTAGACCAAATCGAAGTCCCAATACGTACATTCAAAAACGGTGAGGTTCCAACTGAATCAGATATTAGTAAAATGGTAGATGAAGTACTTCATAATATTGAGAACTTGGAAGAAACAGGGAGTATTTCTGATGAGGATTCGGTGAAGCTAAATGAGCAATTAAGAAATTTTTCATTAGATCTTCATCAAATCTATAATTTCCTTGGGGGGCTCAGTATTTCTGGAATGGGGCATGGCACTCATTTCTTTGTATTGCCTTCTGATGATATCTTGAAATCTTTAATTGACGATGAAAAAGACGACTCTGCACCAGCTTTAAAGAAAACATTACTCGGTTTCACAAATACTATGGACACTGAATTGACTACCTCAAAAATAAAAGTTTGTTTCAGAGATCACAAGACAGACGAATACTTTGATGACATAATTGCCGAAGATAAATTTTTTACTCCTGATGAATTTAGTATGGCAGATCACCATATTCAGGGATCCTTTGATGAGTATGGAACATTCAAAGGTACTGTAATAGTCTATGGAGAGAAAATAACTGAACATGTTATAAATTGGAATAACAGAAAGGATATGAAGACATTATGTGGTCCATTCAAAATTAACGTGGGGTATGTTCATGCAGAAGTAAATAGTACAAAAATTCCACCTGAAGAGCACGCCAAACTTATACCAAAATTGACTAAAATAGGCGGACTTTATATATATAGGGACGGAATTAGAATTTTGCCTTATGGTGGTACAGATTACGATTTTTTAGGAATGGAGAATAGAAGAAGCAGAAGTGCATCCTACTACTTTTTTACATTTAGAAGGATGCTTGGGTATATAGAGATTTCTCGAAAAGACAATTCTAACCTAATAGAAAAAGCTGGTCGTGAGGGGTTTAGGGAAAATAAAGCTTATTCTCAATTCAAAGATATACTAACGAATTTCTTTATACAGCTAGCTGCAGACTTCTTTAGAAAAGGGGGAGAAAAGTCCGAATATTGGTTCGATCGCAAGGCAGAGTTAAACAGGCTTGATGAAGCTAGAAAAAAGAAAGAAGAGCAAGACAAGCTGAAAAGAAATAAGTTAGAGAAAGACATAGATGAATTTTTTAAAAAAGCAGATGTAAATGCATTGAACGAGGAAGTTAATTCAATATTAGAAGCAGAAAAGCAGAGGATAAAATCTTCACTCAATGGAAATTTTGAAAATAGTGGTCCAAAAATACTCGAAATAGAATCAATAGCAAGAAAAAGACTGCAAAACTTACGTAGTAAGTTGAATGTGCAAAGACCAAGAGGTATTGCACTAGGAAAGAATGTCGAGAAAGGATGGGAAGCTCATTACAATGAAGTTCAGCGTTTAGATCAAGAAATATTCATCCCTGCTGCCAAAAAAATAGAAAAAATATCTCAAACTTTTATAAAAAATCATGAAGAACAGACTAAAGTTAAAGTCGTGGATGAACATGAAAGATTAAACAGATTTTTTAAAGACTCGTGTAAAAACTCAAGAGATTCAATTACTTTGGAAGCATCAGATACAAAAAAGGTGCTTAACAACACTTCTAATGAGATTATTAATCTAATTCAAAAAATCACAACTGAGATGAATAATTTAGAAAAGCAAATTTTGACAGATTTTTCTCAAAATAACGTTTCCAAAATGTCAGAATCAGAACTTTTTTTGAAAAGGAATGAAGTTGATAAACTACTTTCTCAGGCCACAGAAAACAAACTACGTATACTTGAAAACATTAAAAACCAACTTAAAAATATCACTTGGGAATACGATAAAACGGGAAATATCATAACATCTGTCGATATGGCAGAAGCTACAGAAGAAGAATTAATGGCTTTGAGAGATAAAGTAAATTTAGATCTGGAGCTAATTCAACTTGGAATGGCAGTAGGGGTAATCCACCATGAATTTGGTGGAACGGTTAAATCCATTCGGGAAAACATCAGAAGGTTAAAATCATGGGCTGATCTGAACGAAGATTTGCAACCTTTATATCAGAATTTGAGAGCTAATTTTGAGCACTTAGACGGTTACCTTACACTATTTACGCCTTTAAACAGAAGACTCTACCGAAAAGAGATTGAAATAAATGGAGTCGTCATAAAAACATTTTTAGAAGATGTATTTGATGAACGTCTGAAGAGACATGAAATTGAATTGGAATTTACTTCTTCTTTCATTGAAAAAACTATAATTGGTTATCCATCTACATTTTATCCTGTGTTTGTAAATATTCTTGATAATGCTATTTTTTGGCTCAAAGATAATTCAATTCCTAGAAATCTAGTTCTTGATGCCGATGATAACGGTTATTTTATTTCAAATAACGGTCCTGAAATCTCGAAAAAGGATTATGAAAACATTTTTGAGTTCCGTTTTTCAAGGAAACCCGGTGGCAGAGGGTTGGGTTTATACATTTCTAAGGAAGTCCTCTTAAAAGTCGGGTATGACATATATGTTACTGATCCACAATTGGGAAATGGGGTTACCTTCCGTATAGAACAAAATCAGAATGAAATAAATGAGGTTAAATAATGGAAAGTGGGTGTTCATGCAGTTTTACGGATCTTTCTGTCAGGGTTGCTGAAAGATTCCTTCAGACAGTTGTCATAGTGGACGATCAAGCTGGATATAAAGGCAACCAAAGGAATGAACAACCTAAAAAAGTGGTCGTCCCTAGTAGATCTACTATTAAATCCGCAACTTCTGAGGTTAAAGACAAAGAGTCTAAAAATGTGAAAATAGGAAATTTGCTCAACACAAAACAAGTCATAGATTCTTTTGCTTCAAAGGGAATAGTATGCTCCGTTTTAGAACCCTCTAATGACAAGTCCGAGATGTTTGGAGGAATCTGTGAGGTTGCAAAAAGAGCTGATGTTTTTATCATAGATTGGCAAATTCATGACGATGGTCAATATACTCTAGAAGTGATTAGTAAAATAATAATGTCTGATCTGGAGGAAGGTCCAGGTTTAAGACTTATAGTAGTTTATACAGGTGAAAATGATTTGCAGAGAATTTTCTCTGAGATCAAACAAAAGGCAGAAAATTTAAGTACAAATTTCAAGTTTGATGAAAACAGATTGAATCTAACATTAGGCCATTTACGTATTTTACTACTTGCAAAAGAAGGACTTAATTTTCAAAAAGATGAACGTTCAATTGACTCAAATTATGAATTTAACGTTATTAGTGAAGAAAAACTTCCAGAAAGGATTATTTCAGAATTTGCGGGTATGACTGAAGGCCTTGTTTCAAATGTTGCTCTTGCATCTCTGGCGGTTCTCAGGCGAAATACACCTCTTATTTTGAGTAATTTAAGTCAAGAAATCGATCCTCCATATTTAGCTCACCGTGCTTTACTTCCTAATCCTGATGATGCGAAAAATCATGCTATTGATATTATTACTTCTGAATTCCATTCTATTCTTGAAAATTATGAGGTAGGCGAAAATGCAAATTTCGAAGCCATTGAAGCATGGATAAAAAGAGAAGAACAAAAAGGTAACTCTTTTGAATTGGCGATAAATGATAGTGATATTATAGAGTTAGAGGCCGATAATATATGTGAATTTGAGAAATGTGGTATTGAAAATTCTAATTGGTTTGAGACAAAGGTATCTAAAACTAAAAGAGGCAAGTTCTCAAAAAGCGGACATAAATTGTTAACTAAAACTCTTTGTGTGGGGAGTGAGGATCCTGTTACATTAGATTATAAATTCGCGATGCTAACATCTTTAAAAAATAATTATGGGCTTTCAAAGATTAAACCAATCTTAACTTTGGGTACAATTGTTATGGACGCGGACCGTGATCCTGATACTCGGAGTTTTTGGCTTTGCATTCAGCCCAGATGCGATAGTGTTCGTTTAGAGGATAAAAGAAGTTTTCCATTTTTACAACTCAAAAAAGTTGAAGGGGCTGGCGAAAATTTTGATCTCGTTATTCAGAATGGAGAATATATAAAATTGAAGATAAATTATGAACCATATAAATCTAAATTATTTGAATTTGAACCTATTAATCCAGATCAAGTGATAAGGGCTAATGAAAAATTAATATTTAAAGGAAAAGATAGAGACTTTAAATGGGTCTCAGAACTGAAGAGCGAACACGCACTAAGAGTTGTTCACAAATTCGCCACAAATCTTTCTCGCATAGGTTTAGACGAATCCGAGTGGTTGCGGCGCTGGAGAGGTAAGTAACACTATAAAGAGGGATTCTAATACCGGATATTTACTCCAAAGAAAAACGCAGTAAAATAATGTCCAAAATCCGAGGAAAGGAAACAAAACCCGAAATCCATGTCCGGAAATTCTTATTTTCCGAAGGATTCAGATACCGGATTAATGACAAAAGATATCCCGGCAAACCCGACTTAGTTCTCCCCAAATACAAAACCGTTATTTTCATACATGGCTGCTTCTGGCATCATCACGAAGATTGTAAAGCTTCCAAACTTCCTGAAACGAATGCCGATTTTTGGGAAAAGAAAATTTTGGATAATGTGGCTAGGGACAGAAAAAATATTGAGAAATTAAAGAGTGAAGGCTGGAACGTTATTGTAATCTGGCAATGTGAGATAAAAAGTAAGGCTAAGAGAGAGGAAAGGTTGAAGCGGTTGACGGAGCAGATCAAGAAAGTGTCTCCGATGAATTGAAAATTGTAACGTGTTATACAGAAAATAAATTTTTTGTCCATACTATTTTTTGTGTATTATTTCTTCACTTTATACAGAAAGCATTTAGAGACTTATTTGCTTCATTTTTCTCAAATTTTATGTTGTTATTTTTTATAATCTGACTTTCCGCAGATGTCTGCAA
>DUGS01000105.1:22195-24618 GCA_013331265.1 Methanosarcina sp. | reverse complement strand
TATATTTCAATCAATCCTTAGCATATGGGTTTTTTCGTGTCTCTCTTCATAAATTTGATATTTTTCAGTGATTTATCAGGGACCTTATCAGGAACCTTCTGATTTTCGAGGCATATTTATAAATACGTTTTTATATTACTCTTCCCAGAACCGGTCCTTCTGAACATTGTTAAAGCTCGATTTCTATATCATAAACCTTCTCCGGATTCTCTTTGTGGATGGTCCAGAACGGTTCTTCTCCATACGTTTCCATCAGTTTTATGGTCCTTTTAGGGATTGTTTTCGGGCCAAGTACCGCACCCGGCCTGTCAGGGTCATCGATATAATCTGTTTCCATCATAAAGCGAGTCCCCTCTTCAATTGCCTGCTCGATTGCCCCTTTAACCGCTATTACTCCTGGAAAAATTCCGAGTTCCTCGCAGGTTTTTACAAGAGGAGGAGAATAGTGTTTAACTACCCTGTACATTTTTATCCCTGTTTTTTTTGCCCTTTTAGCTATATCCTGAAGTTCCGGCTCTCCAACGCTTTCTGTATGGAGCTGGACTGCGCAGTCCTGTTCTTTTCCGAGATAAAAGGCATGTTCCATTATCTCGTTTGAAGCCTCCCAGACATCTGCAGGTACGGGATAGTGTGGGCGTCCGGACTTTATTCCTACTGCAAGGCCTTTTTCCACGTATCCTGCAGCAAGTTCAAGCCCTTTTTTCATGGTTTCTGTTGCTTCTGATAGTTCCATATATTCCGTAAGCTTTGAAATCTCAGCAGGGTGGACCCCAAGGACCGGAAAAGCTCCAACCCCAATCTCACGGATTTTTGATGCTATTTCCACGGTCTCGTCAAAGACAGCAAGGTAATCCTCAGGTTTTTTGACTGCAATCCCAAGAGACCAGCTGGGTTTGGAGACCAGGATTATATGCGTCCCGCCTGATCTCTGAAACTCTTTTACAGCTTCAAGACCTTTCACTCTTGGGTCTATATGCATATGGTTGTCGGTGATCGGAATTTTTGCAGGCATGTTTATTTCCTCTAATGTTTCAGAAAATTTTCTTCAAGACATCATTATTAATATCAATTTTATTAAGGTACGAAGGAAGGGTTATATTCTGCAATCCCATATCTATTTCAAGGAATCCCATATCTATTTCCTGAAGTATTAATCTATATTATTACCCAAAAGTTGAAATATGAGCCTTACATTGAGTACGCGGCAAGATCCAATTATTCTTACCAAATTCTTAGAAAAGTTCTTCCTTTTGCTTTTCATCGCTACGGTTCTTTTAACACGAACCCTATTTAACACGAACCCTATAAATCTGGTGATAACATGACTAAAACCGCAGCAGTAATCAAAGGTGACGGGGTAGGCCCCGAACTCGTGGACGCAATGCTTAAAGTTGCAGAAGCCGCTGGTACTGATGTCGAATTCGTAATGTGTGAAGCGGGAGCTGGCTGGTGGGAGCAGCACGGAGGCAATTCCCTTGTCCCTGATGAGACCTGGCAGGTCCTTGACAGCTCTGATGCCTGTTTCAAGGGTCCGACAACCACTCCTGGTGGAATCGGTTCCCCTAGAAGCGTGGCCGTATCCATCAGGAGAAAGTATGACCTCTATGCCAACGTCAGGCCAATAAAAACCTTCCCTAACTCAAGTGCACCTCTCGGAGATGTCGAAATGGTCTGTGTGCGTGAAGGGACGGAAGGACTTTACATAGGAGAGGAAATTCAGCTCACAGATGACGTATCCATTGCAATAAGGAAAATTACCCGCACAGCATCCAGCAAGATCGCCCGCTACGCCTTTGAAGATGCAAAAAGGAGAGGTTATGACGCTGTCGTGCCTATCCATAAAAGCAATATCCTGAAATTGACCTGCGGCTCTTTCCTGGAAGAAGTCGAAAAGGTTTCAAAGGACTACCCAAACATTGAGGTCTGGCCTTATCATATTGATAACATTGCCCAGCAGCTTATCAAGAACCCCCAGATCTTCAACAAAAAAGTCCTCCTTTCCACCAACCTTTTCATGGATGTAATCAGCGAGGAATGTTCAGCTCTTGTTGGCAGTATCGGGCTCATCTACTCTGCAAATATCGGGGACAACTTTGCAATGTTTGAACCGGCTCACGGGTCAGCCCCGAAGTATGCCGGTATGGACAAAGTAAACCCTGTTGCAACCGTGCTTGCAGGTGCCTGGATGCTGGACTACCTTGGTGAGAAGGAAAAGTCCGAAGCTATCTTCAAAGCCACTGAGCGCGTTATTTCCGAAGGCAAGTACGTCACTTATGACCTCGGAGGAAGTGCAAAGCTCAGCCAGATGACAAATGAGATCGCAAAATACATAGCAGAGATCCTTAAGTAAGGATTCCTGAATGAATATTCGAATATTAAGGGTTCGAAGACTCTAATATAACAGAAAGAATAAGTGAACAGAA
>DUGS01000105.1:4222-22000 GCA_013331265.1 Methanosarcina sp. | reverse complement strand
ATAAGTGAACAGAAAGAATAAGTGGTCAAACCTGATAATTAAAGGTTAATTTATGCAAGGTTTAGTAAGGCTGATATAAGGTCTGAAGAACCTTATACCACTTAATCTAATGTTTCTATTATTTCCTTCTTCCGTAACTTTACTCTTTTTCGTCTACTGATTCCTGAATTTTCCCTCTACTTTTAAGCTTTCCTCTTCCCGTATGTGCTGGGTCACAGATTGGCTGATAGAGGAAATACTTCTCAACATAAGCCAGGAGTTCCTCATCCGAGATGCAGGAAACTCTCTCTTCTTTGTCGTAGAGCTTCTGGATCTCTTTCTGTATCTTAAGCAGTCTTTTATCATCTTTTTCTACTATGGTCTCGACATCAAGGAGGTTGTTTAAGGTCTCCTGAACTTTGTAGCGTATTACCTCAAGGCCCGAAGAGTCGCCTATGAGGAGAAGCCTGGTGCTTCCTACAAGTTCAGGGGGGTAGGGCTCATAATTGAAAGGGTTTTTCAGGACGCCTGCGGCGTGGATGCCTGACTCATGGGCAAAGATATTTTTCCCGACAACAGCTTTATTTCTCGGGACTCTGAGACCAAGCTCTTTTTCCATAAATTCTGCAAAACGAGTCACGGGCTCAAGGTTATATTTGTCAAAACCTTCAACCCTGTCTGCCAGGAAGAGCAGGATTTTTTCCATCTCGCTGTTTCCTGCACGTTCTCCTATGCCAAGGAAGGTCACACTTGTCCAGTTGGCTCCATGCCAGAAACCTGCAATAGAGCTTGCTGACCCGAACCCGTAATCATCATGTATATGCGTTTCTATGTTTTTTACCCCAATCTCCTTTTTGAGGTGCTGGACAATTTTCGGAATCCCATAAGGTTCATCAATATTCATGAACGGCATCCCGTATCCAACTGTATCGCAGACCCGTATGATACATTCAGGGTCGATTTCCATTATCTTTTTTACAAGGGGGAAAACAAAGCCGTAGTTGTCAGCTCTTGTCATGTCCTCCAGATGAGCCCTTGTGCGGAGCCCGTGGTCCACTGCATATTGAAGGGCGTCAAGATACTTCTCTTCAGCCTCTTCCCTCCCTGAAAGTCTCATTTTGGAATAAATATGTGTATCTGAGACAGACATTAGAATTCCGGTCTCTTCAAGCCCGTCAACTTCCAGAATTTTATCTATGTCTGCCCTTGAAGCCCTTGCCCATCCCGTAATTTCAGGGCACTCGTATCCCCTGTCGAACATAAGCTCAACAGCGTCCCTATCTCTTTTATTGAATACAAAGGCTTCAAGTTTCTCAATCCCTATCTCGTGCAGGTATTCATAAATTTGAACTTTATGTTCTCTGCTCAGGACTATTCCAGGCATCTGTGAGCCGTCGCGAATAGTGCTGTCACTTATAAACACCTCGTTTCCATAAGGCAGCTTTAGTTTGGGCAGGTCCTCATATGATTCATAAATTTTCATATACTCTTCTCCTATCTTTTCCAGGAGGTGGGCCCTGCGTCGAGAGAAGGGCTTACACAGCTGGTTTTTTCCTGTCAAAAAGATGCTTTTATGTATGATATTAGAAAATCAGATATTAAGCCGAAAACGTTCATCTTCTTGTTAAAAAATATTTATTTTGGGGATTAATTATCTCGTTTTTTACTGCAAGTGCGTTTTAACCTTTCTCAAAAGAGATTTATCGAGGTTGCTAGATACCTTAATTACACTATGCTGTTATAGTTAAAATCTCTTTCTTTATAACATCTATACATATTCTTAATTTTATAATTATAAAAATGTTTTGAAGGTGCCATGCATATAAGAAAATATCCCTTAAGAAAAACTCATCCGGTTTTCAAAGTGTTCTTATTTAAATTTTGAAGAATTTTATTTAAGGTTCGGCTTACATGTAGTACAAACTTTTTTACTTTTTTTCTCTTTTTTCTTCAGGCTCATTAAAGTTTACTTTCCTTTACTGCCCTTCTTGCCGATAATAAGGTATATCTACAGCAAGTTATATTTATAATCGGGTAAATCTGAAATATCTTATTTATAAAAGTCCTTCAATATGAATCTGAATCTGGTTTGCACTTGCCAAAAATCACATCTTGCTGGCTCTAATTGCTGCATCCAGATTTAATATAATCTCCAAATTATATCGCTATATATTTAATTCACATTCGATGTATTTGCTTTAATTTTCCCGAGGTAGAACATGTCCGAAATAGTAAGTGTTAGTGGCGGTCCGACTAAACCTGAAATTATTGCAGTGTCCCTTTCCAAACTCGGACTTAAGGACGGGGACCGGTTCGCAGATGTAGGCTGCGGTACGGGATCAGTCTCTATTGAAGCAACCCGGATTGCCCGGAACCTGACTATCTATGCAATCGATGCCCGTAAAGAAGCTCTTATTGCCACGGAAACGAACTTTAAAAACTTCAGGATCGAAAATGCCAGGATTTTAGCCGGCGAAGCTTCGGATCTCCTTGGCTCCGGAGGGTCTATCGATTCAATCGACTGCGCATTTGTCGGCGGGACGAAAAACATTGACTCCATACTTGAGAAACTTGTTGAAAAAAAAGCCCGGAGCATTGTGGTAAATGCGGTCCGTATCGAAACAGTTGTCAGGACAATAGAAGCTATGAAGAGACTGGGGATTTTTGACGAGGTAGTACATGTTGCTGTCTCAAGAAGCGCCCCGATTGCCGGAGAGACCATGTTCAAACCTGAGAACCCTGTGTATATAATTGTCGGAAAAAGGTAAATCTGAATATTACTCTTAGGTAAATCTGAAAATTACTCTTAAATCCTTCTCAGATTAATCACCATCAAGTTAATGATATCACGCTTTACATTTACCTATTAAAAAACTATGGAGCTATAATATGTTAATAGGAGTAGGACTTGGTCCCGGAGACCCCCAGCTTTTGACGCTCAAAGCAGTGGATATTTTGAAAAACAGCGATAAGGTATATGTTCCAGGCCGCCTGGCAAAAGACCTTGTGGCTCCTTATGCGGATGCCGAAATCCTCGAGTTCCCCATGATAAGGGATATCGAAGTCCTGAACTCTCTCTGGAAAGAGAACGCAGACCGTATTGCAGATGAGGCAAGAAAAGGGACAGTGGCTTTTGGGCTTATAGGTGACCCCAACTTTTTCTCCACTTTCACTCACCTGAAAAAAGTCATGCACAGGCACTATCCGGATGTTGAGACTTCAACAGTCCCGGGAATAAGTTCCATAACGTCTTTTGCTGCAAGGACTGATGTAGCGGTTGAGAGTTCCTTTGAGGTCAGCGATGGCTCTGAGATCGGGTATATGATCCACCTTAAAGCCACGCGGCCCAGAAAGATCATAGAACAGCTCGAAGCTAAAGGGTACAGAGAGTTTATTTTTGCAGAGAGGCTCTTTTCGGACAATGAACTGATTATCAGCAAAAAAGAAGACATCCCGGAAAAGGGGAACTATTTCAGCATCATTTACGGAAAGAAATGAAGCTGCCTGAAAGTAACTTCAAAAGTAACTTCTAATGATCATGCACAATTGAGTGGCAGATCCAAATCTAATTTCAGTATATAACTTTGAATCAGTTACAGGAAAGCAAAGGGAATGGTCAGATGGAACGAAAAGTGTATTTTGTTGGGGCAGGCCCCGGAAACCCCAAACTGATTACCGTTTTGGGGCGTGAGATGCTTGAAAAAGCAGACCTCGTTATGTATGCGGGCTCCCTCGTAAACCCTGAAGTCCTTAATTACACAAAGGGAGAGACGGTGGACAGCTACGGGCTTACCCTTGATGAGACTACTAAAATAATTGCCGATGCGGTGGATGCAGGAAAGTTCGTAGTAAGGCTTCACAGCGGAGACCCCTCTCTTTACGGGTCTGTTATAGAGCAGATGGAAGAGCTGAGAAAATACGACATAGAAGTCGAAAGAGTTGCCGGGGTCTCATCAGTTTTTGCAAGTGCAGCCGCTCTTGGAACCCAGCTTACTCTCAACGGTGTTTCCGATACTCTCATCATTACTCGCCCTGCGGGAAAAACCCTGGAAAAAGACCTTATCCCTGAGCTTTCTGCTTATAACACCACAATGGCAATCTTCCTTGGCACCCAGAAGATCAGGGAGATCATGGAAAAGGTCCGCTGCCCGAAAGACACGCCTGTTGCAGTTGTTTTCCATGCGTCCTGGGAAGATGAAGAAGTCATCACAGGGACTGTGGAAGATATCGCGGATAAGGTCAAGGATGCAGGAATTAAACGCTCGGCAATGATTATCATCGGCGGGGTTGTCGACCCTAAAAACTACAGGAGGTCCTACCTATACGGAGTGGCCCAGGAACCGCTGTAATTACCTTTGAAAGAAACAGGGAAATTGCATCAAAAATAGCAGAGCATCTTGAAGCTGACCTTCTGCTCTACGAAAAGGGCATCTTCAAGAAAGCCTTTGAAAACTACGGGGTAATCGTTGCAGTCTTTGCTACAGGCATTGTAGTGAGGGATATTGCCCCTCTTATCGATAATAAGTGGTCAGACCCTGCAGTAGTTGTTGTGGATTCAAATCTTAATTTCGCAATTCCTCTCCTCGGAGGACATCACGGGGCAAACAAGATTGCTCGAAAAATTGCGGAGTTAGGGGCAGTTCCTGTGCTCACTACAGCTACAGAAGTCCACGGTAAACCCTCGGTCGAGGGCATAGCCGACAGGTTAGGCTGCGAAATCTTCAATAAACAATCCACAATAGCTGTAAACTGCGCCCTCCTTGACCAGCAGGTAGAGGTTCTTGAGGTTAAGGGTCCCAGGATTGTTGTTGTGGACGATGATGTTTCCGTGCTTATAAGAAAGCGGCAGGATGAAGCAAAGGATAACAGTGCCGGAAACAGCTAATAATAAGCACTAATTATCACAGCTAATAAACCGATTAAATGACGAAACTGCATAAAAAGCAGTGGATAAAAGATCACTGATGATTCTCGGAATCGGAACCCGCAGGGGCATTACTAAAGAAGAAGTCGTTGAGGCTGTGAAGCAGGCGCTTGAGGAATGCGGGGCGAGCCTTGAAGATATAACGGCCTTTGCTTCTGCGAAACTCAAGGAGAATGAACAGGGGCTGCTGGAAGCAGGAGAACTGCTCGGCATTCCGGTTAAGTTTTTGCCGGACGAAGTGCTGAACAGCTACAATCCCCCTTCCTCGTCCCAGGCTTCGCGCTTCGGGTTAAAAGGAGTTGCAGAGCCGGCGGCGCTGGCACTCTCGGAAAAACACGAATTGATTTGCAGGAAGAAAGTTTATGGCAGAGTCACAATCGCAATCGCAAGATAAGGCATCCGGTGGAAAACTCTACGTTGTAGGGATAGGACCGGGCTCCGTGGAACAGCTGACCCTCAAAGCCCGGGATGTAATCCTCAATGCCGATTATGTCCTCGGGAACAGTACCTACCTGGACCAGATGGAAAGTCTTCTCGGCACTCAGGAGGTTATCCGGAGTTTTATGGGAAAAGAGGTTGAAAGGGCCCGTAAAGCCGTGGAACTTGCAAAAAACGCAAACGTGGTCATGATCAGTGGGGGGGACACCAACGTCTACGGAATGGCAGGCATCGTGCTGGAAGTCGCTGAACACGAGAACCTTGACGTGGACATAGAAATCCTGCCCGGGGTTACAGCAGTCCTTGCCGGGGCAAGCATTCTCGGTGCACCAGTGGTGACGGACTTTGCGGTGATCAGTTTAAGCGACCTCTTAACTCCCTGGGAAGTAATAGAAAAACGGCTTAATATGGCTGCAGATGCTGATTTCGTGATAGGGCTCTACAACCCAAAAAGCCGCAAGAGAAAGTCCAACTTTGCAAGGGCAATAGAAATCATCCGCAAGTACAAGGCCGATTCCGTGCCTGTGGGGCTTGTCAAGAACGCCATGAGAGGCGAGGATGAGGACCAGATCGTGACCACCCTTGGTGAAGTTATGAATTATGAGGACTGGGTGGACATGAGCACCGCTATTCTCATAGGCAATGGTGAGTCCAGGATCTGGAAGTCTCCTAAAAAGGACATGATCATAACACCCAGGGGGTATCATAAGAAATATGACTACTGAAAACAGCAGTGAAGGAAAAGCCGGAGCTCTCGAAAATCTCGAGGAGTTTACCGAGCTTACCGTGGATGTTGACCCCGAACTTGTGGGCATATGCAGGGATTCCGGTGCAAGGACTGAAGAGGCGAAAGCCATCTACATGAAAAGCCGGACAATGATTCAGGAACTGGTCGGGAATAACACTCCCGAAGACCGCTTCCGCCAGCGCTGCGTAATTGCAACCGGAGACCTTTCGGTTGCCGACATTATGCGCTTTAACAATGACCCCATCCTTGCAGGCGTGGAAGCAATCAAAAAAGGCGCCCCGATCTTTGTGGATATCAACATGGTTAAGGCAGGTATCACCCGCGTTGGGCACAAATCAGAAATCATCTGTGTGCTTGACGAAGATCCGGGTGCTAAAATTGCTAATAAGTACGGGATAACCAGAACATCGGCAGGATTCCTCGCAGCAAGGGAAAAACTCGACGGCAGCATTATAGCAATCGGAAATGCACCTTCTGCCCTAATCATGGTCTGCAAACTTATCGAAAAAGGAGTACGGCCTGCCCTTATTATTGGGCTACCTGTTGGTTTTGTGAATGCCGCCGAGTCAAGGGAAATAGTCAGGAACCTGAAAATCCCCATTCCCTCAATCAGTTGTGTCGGGACAAGGGGAGGAACTCCGATGGCTGTTGCCTGCGTAAACGAACTCGTGGCAATCGCAAGAGAAAGTGAGGAATAATATTCCCGCTTTCTTTTTTATTTTATTTCTATATCAGCTTACTTTTTGTTTTTCGGTCTGCTTTTTTGTTTCTTCTATCCAAAAGAAATCGTGTGGGAAGAAACAGACCTATCTGAGTTTTTTCCCACTATTTGCATTAGACTTACTTATTACTTCTAAAAAATTAAAGTAGCCCCATGAAGTGGTTCAGGTAAGCCATTCTGATACCTACAAGGATAAGCACTACTCCGGCTCCTTTCTTGAGAGCTGCATCATACCTTGATATAAGTTTTATTTTCGAAGTGGAGAGGTGAGCCGAGTATGCGAGCAGGAGCATGGGCACCGCAAACCCTGCAGAATATATGAGAAGGGTTAGTGCACCGTTAGCAGTACTTCCTTCCAGAGCTACCATTGTCAGGATTGAGGCAAGGATCGGTCCCACGCAGGGGATCCAGAGCACTCCGAGAGAAAGCCCTAACAGAAGACCAGAAATTGGGCCTTTATCGTTCATTCCTGCCAGGAGGGGGAATTTTGCAAAGGAATTAAACAGGTTAATCTCAAAAAGCATTGCAAACCCCATTGCAATGATTACAATTTCTGCAAGGATTTTCAGTTGACCTATGTATGCCTGAAAAGCTGCTCCGAAGGCTGAGGTCACAATTCCCATAAGGGTAAAAGATATTGATACTCCAAGCACTATAGCAAGAGGCCTCAACTTTCCTTTTCCTGTCGAACTGGCCAGAACTGCAGGAAGAAGGGGAAGGATGCATGGGGACAGGATACTGACAATTCCTGCACCGAATGCAACCACGGGGGAAATAACTTCATAAGACATGGTTTTGTTCGCTGTTTTTCAGTTTAGTTTTTTACGATACTGTTTTTAACCCTTAAAACCGTTTTCAGTCTAACTTCATCTACTAATATCCAAGCTTTCCGCCGATAAAACACTTTGAAATTCAGTTTCTCAGGAAGGTCAATTTTTTACTCCGCATTTTCATGGTAAAGAACGGCTCTGTCCATGAGTTCTTCATATACCTGCTTATCCATAACTCCTAAAACTCTTGCCTGGAACCTGTCTGTAGTAACGTTTCCATCCTCCTGCATGTAAATATACTCTCCGTTTTCAAGGCCCACGACCACAAAGGAATCCGGAATATAAGACGTTGAGAAATAAGCTGCAAGTTGAGGGCTCTGATCTATATCTGCAGACATGACTGTGGCTTTTCCGGTGTATTCTGCTGCCAGATCACTCAGGATAGGTTTCATTTGCTGGCACGGTCCGCACCACTCAGCTCCGACTTTCACAAAGACCGGGCCTTTCTGAACTGATGTGTTTATCTGTTCCAGATCGGTCACATTTTCAACAACGCTTTTTACCTGGATTTCCTGGGTATCATTAGGGTTGTCTACTTCTTCGGTACAGCCTGCCGTAAAGAGTACAGCTGCGAGCAGGATTAGTAATATCACCAATTTATTCATGTTCTCAACATTGATTTTTCATTTTTTAGTTCTTTAGGCTTTTTGTATTAATAATTCTCTCTTATCACAAATAATTTTGTTCTACTGGTTCTTAAAGCCTTAATTCTGCAATGAAATTCTCCATTACACACAAATAATTAACTGTAAACAAAGATAATAACCCTCTATCAGCTTCTTGGTTTTAAGGTGTGCGGTAGAGTAAAAAATCAATAACTATATTAAAGACCTGTAGTAGAAGTGGAAAAATACGGAAAGAACTGGTAAAAGTAAAAAAGAAAGAGAAAATAGAAATGAATTTTGCCTTACTCTTTCTCAAGTATTTTTTCAACTGCGCTCACTACATTTTCAAAGTTCTTCTGCCATTCAGTGCCGTGTTTAAGCTGGTCCTGAACGACCGTTCCCTTGTCTTCCATTTCCGCGATTCTGGGTTCTATCGGAAGTCTGGCAAGTATGGGGACATTAAAGTCTTTTGAGGCTTTTTCAACGCCTCCGCTTCCGAATACCTCTATTGGTTTGTTGCAATGCGGGCAGATAAGCCCATGCATGTTATCCACAAGCCCTATTATAGGCACATTCAGTTTTTCCGAAAATGTGATTGATTTCCGGACACTGATAAGAGCTACATCCTGGGGGGTTGTAACAAGTACGGAACCGTCACAGTTTGGGATAAGCTGCGCCACACTCAGTGGCTCATCTCCGGTTCCTGGGGGCAGGTCGATAATCAAAAAGTCAAGCGCTCCCCAGAATACCTCTTCAAGGAATTGCTTGATTGCTCCCATTTTGGCAGGGCCCCTCCAGATTATGGGCGAGTCTTTATTTTCAAGCAGAAAACCAATAGACATCACTGAGAGGTTGGGAAGCACCTCAATCGGGATAATTCCTTCTTCGTTTACCTCAGGTCTTGCGGATTCCAGCCCGAAGATAGTAGGAACAGTCGGGCCGTGGATATCACAGTCCAGAAGACCTACTCTGTGCCCGCGGAGGGCGAGCCCGACAGCGAGGTTTGCGGCAACTGTACTCTTTCCTACCCCACCTTTCCCGCTCATTACCATGATCTTACGTTTGATGCGCCTGAGGTTAACTACGATTTTTGGCTCCTCTGGCTTTTTTGATAAGCTTTCCAGTGGTTGAACCTTATCTGTCATTTTTATCGCCTGTGTAAAATTTCCGCAATTTTCAGTTTTTCCCGGTTTTTCATATATCTCTTTTACGCGTCAGCGTCTTCGCTGATATCAGCAGTTTCAGCCCTGATATAGTTACCGCCTTTAATTTCGATTGCTTTTCCTGTGCTCAGTGCAAGAGCTACTTTCATTCTGGCGGCTTTTAGATCCTCCCAGAAAGCTCTTCTCGATACCCCTACTCGGGAGGCTGCGTCTTCCTGCCTCAGGCCTTCAACATCTACAAGCCTGAGAGCTTCAAGCTCTTCTACTGTGAGGGACACCACTTCAAGATCTGATAGGGGTACCCCTCTTGGCTTGAAATATGTAACATCAGGGGTTTGCTCAACGCGCCTGGGGCATTTCGGTCTTCCTCTGCATTTTTTCATAGGTTACTTATGCACATTGTAGAATAAATATATAACAATTTCTCTATTCGAATAGGAAACTATAAATATTTATGTACATATGTGTGAAATTGTACTTTCTATATCTCTGACTTCTCTGCGTTTGTGCAGGGCTGATATGCCCCCATTTTATTTGAACATTTACAGCGAAATGTACAGTTGAGAGTCAGCGGATTTTATCTCGGAGCATAAAAATGAAAATCTGCATAAGTGCCTGTGGAAAGGATCTTGATTCTGAAGTGGACCCTCAATTTGGAAGATGCAATTATTTCGTGCTTATTGATCCGGATACAGGGTCGGTAACTTCAATCATAAATCCAGGTTCGGAAGCCTCCGGTGGTGCAGGGATCCGGGCAGCAGAGGCAATTGCGTGTGCAGGGGCAGGGATTCTCCTGACGGGAAGTGTGGGGCCTAAATCTTTCTCCATACTCTCCGAAGCAGGCATTGAAACCTACTCTGGAATCAGAGGTACGGTAGACTTTGCCCTTAAGGAGTATAAATCCAGAAAGCTTGCAATCCTTAAGGGCCCGAACACTTCTCTTTCTAATGGCATGAAAAAGAGTTGAGTTAAAGTCTCAAATTATGAAAGAAATCTCAAAAATTCGAAAAATTTTGTAACAATATTTTATGTGTAATATCTAGAAAAAAGGTGATCTGTATGAAAGTATGTGTACCCACAAGAGATAACAGCGGCATGGAAGGGGCTATAGAGCAGCACTTTGGAAAGGCTCCTACTTATACAATCCTGGATACTGACAGTGGAGAGGTTTCCGTGATCCCTAATACCAGCGAGCATATGGGTGGAGTAGGCCTGCCGCCTGAGTTCCTCTATAAGAATGGAGTGGAAATTATGCTTTGTGCGGGACTGGGGTACCGAGCTGTCAAGATGTTTGAGTCTTATGGAATCAATGTTTTCGTGGGTGCCGCAGGCACTGCCCAGGATGCAATAAATTCCTGGAAAGCAGGTCAGCTCCGCAGCGCCAGTGCCGAAAATACCTGTGCAGAACACGTACACCATCACTGAAGGACAGGCTCCTAAGTTACAGGATGAGAAGGCGCAGCTCATGAAAATTGCAATTGCAAGCGGCAAAGGAGGTACAGGAAAAACCACAGTTGCAGTAAACTTTGCCCTTGCTCTCGAAGACGTGCAGCTTTTTGACTGTGATGTGGAAGAGCCTAATTGCAATTTGTTTCTGGGCTTTGACCTGGAGCCTGTAGAAGAAGTTACCTGCCTGGTTCCGGAGATCAACCCTGATTGGTGCACTCTATGCAAGAACTGTGCTAGTTTCTGTAAATATAATGCTCTGGCTGCCCTTCCAAATAAAATCCTGTCCTTTCCTTCCCTCTGTCACGGCTGCGGTGGCTGCAGACATGTCTGTCCGGCAGAATCCATAGAAGAAAAGCCCAGGCCTATCGGAATGATTGAAAAAACATCCTCTAAAAATTCTCTTACTTTTTTCCGTGGTATTCTGGACATAGGAGAAGTTATGGCAACGCCTGTAATCAGGGCGCTTCAGCGGCATATCGATGAAAGCAGACCTGTAATCCTCGACTCCCCTCCCGGTACGGCATGTCCTGCCCTAGCAGTTATGGGGTGTGCAGATTACTGTGTGCTTGTGACAGAGTCCACTCCTTTTGGTTTCCACGATTTCCTCCTTGCCCTTGAAGCTACGAGGGCTCTTAAGGTTCCTGCTGGAGTTGTTCTCAATCGTGACGGGATTGGGGATTCAAGGGTGGAGGATTTTTGCAGGGCTGAGGGGATCCCTATTCTGCTCCGCATTCCTGATGAAAGGATGATTGCCAGGCTCTATTCGGAAGGAATTCCCTTTATTAAGGAAATGCCAGAGTGGAAGGAAAAGTTCAAAAATATATTAAAAACGATAAACACAGTGACTTGCAAAAGTAAGGGGGTATAATGAGGCAGCTGGCTATAATTAGCGGAAAAGGTGGTTGTGGAAAGACCACACTTACGGCTGCCTTTTCCTCTCTTTCTGAAAATGCCGTACTTGCGGACTGCGATGTTGATGCATCTGACCTGCCTCTCATTCTTAAGCCTCAGGTGATTAAAAGAGAGGACTGCCTGGGTCTCAAGCTTGCTTCTATTGACCCCGAGCTCTGTAATGGTTGCGGTATCTGTCTTGAGATGTGCAGGTTCGGAGCAGTCCTTGAAAACTTCACGATAAACCCGTATAGCTGCGAGGGTTGTGCAGTCTGTACTGTTGCCTGCCCTGAAAATGCGGTGTCTCTGATACCGAGAGTTTCCGGGCAGGTGGTTTCCTCCATAACCCGTTTCGGGCCAATGGCTCATGCAAAATTGGGCACTGGAGAGGAAGCAAGTGGAAAACTTGTGAATATGGTTAGAAAAAAGGCCGAAGAACTTGCAGATAAATATTCCTGCAAGCTCATTCTTATTGACGGCCCACCTGGTACTGGCTGCCCGGTTATGGCAGCAATTACAGGAACTGACCTTGTCCTTGTGCTTAGCGAGCCCACGGTTTCCGGACTCCATGACCTGAAACGGGCAATCAAGCTTACCTCACATTTCAGAATCCCGACTGTTGCATGCATTAATAAATATGATATCAACGAAAAAAAGAGCCTTGAAATCGAGGCTTTTTGCAAGAATTCTGGAATCCCTCTTCTTGCCCTTTTGCCTTATGCGGATATAACTACAGAGGCAATGATGAAGGAAGAAACCGTAATTGAATATTCTGTTCATTCCGGGACTTCCGGAGCTGCAGAGTTTGCAAATATTGTCCGTAACCTTTGGTCAGAGATCGAAACGAGGCTTTTGGAAACTTCCCAAAAAGAAATGTACTCAAAAACTCTCAAGGCATGGGAACCTTAACTTTCCCGAATAATCTTTGCCTGGGACTTCTAAAGTTAAAATTCGGTGATGAGTTCAATAAATAGTTGATAAGGGAATAGTAATGGATTACACTCAGCTTGCAGAAAAACTGGTCAAGTTCCTTGACCTCAAATACGAACCGGTGGCAGTGAAAGTTGTTTAAAAGGGAGAGCGAATGCCAGAAGGGTATCACGAGCCCGAAAAAATCTCAGGTACTGCCAGTCCATTATGAAAGCCAGAAAAGGAGAGTCCTTTATAATTCCTGCAGACAAGCATGCCTGTGTGGTAGGAGCTTCAAGCCTTGGGATTATTCCTGTACCTGAAAAGTAGTTATTCTTGTGGATAGGCCGGAAAACATTTACTGGATCATCCCTGCAAGTACTTACTGTAAAGGCGGAAGGGTTAACTTTAGCTGTGCAGCTTTTCAGGCAACCTGTGCCGACACAACTATCTTGCCAGGCCTGACAGGAGATATAAATGTCTCTTTAGGCTGTTTCGGGTGCAGAAAAGCTACTGATATCGAAAATGATGAAATGCTTATAGGGATTCCTTTCAACAGGCTTGAAGAAATCGTTAACTCCCTTGAAAAGCTCTACGAAGGCCCTTTGCCGAAAGCGAGGAAGAAATAATCCTTTGAAACTTTTAATTTTTTATTTCTCATATGAGATTTTTTTTCTTTTCTCATCAAGCTTTTTAACCCTGTCTGCTCATTATGAGTTCTACCAGTACATTTCTTGCTTTTATAGAAATATTTATACATGCAAAGTTTATTTATGATTGTAGTACCTACTCATGTTAAAAACCCCGGGGAAATAAAGTGTGCAGTGCGCGTTGTGCAGGAATAAAGAATGTCTTACAGGCAAAAACTGCTCTGTTATAAAATCAGGACTTGATTATAACGGTGGCAATCTTAAATCAATCCAGGTTTCTGCCTGGCTTGAGTCAGATCCTGTAAAGAGAACAAAGTTAGAGGAAATAGCAATCTACTCAAAAAAGCTCGGGTACAGAAAAATAGGCATTGCTTTCTGTATCGAGCATGAAAGGGAAGCAAGGCTGGTCTATGATATCCTCTCAAGGTATTTTGAGGTATTTTCGGTTTGCTGCAAGGTTTGCAGTCTTGAAAAAGAGAGCCTCGATATCAAAAAAACCGGTAACTCAGAGTTTGAGGTTGCCTGTAATCCCATAGGGCAGGCCCTCCTCCTTAATGACGACCGTACTGACCTCAATATTATGCTCGGGCTTAAAACAGGCTATGATATTCTATTTACAAAGTATTCGGAAGCACCTTCAATATCACTCCCTCTTCTGGAGTTGACCTGTCTAGGGGACTCGGAAATTGATTTCATAGAATAAATTCGTATCCGTTTTTTATTTGTGATGTTAAAGCTCCGGAGAATTATATGACCAAAAATTCCAAACAAAAATCTGATATTGATTCTATATATGACTCTGCCCTGAAGATAAGGGCTCATCACCTCTGCTGTATCCAGGGATTCCAGGGGTATGGTTACAGTCCTGTCTTTGTTGCCAATATGAGGGCTGTGATTTCGGACCTGGAAGCTCTTCCTTCTAGACCTCTCAAGCTTGTAACCGAATGTGATGCAATATGTGTTTCCTGTCCGGGTAAAAGGGAATGCAATATTCAGGAATCTGTCTTCTCACGCGAGATTAGGCAGATGGATCTTGTTGTCCTGGATAAATTAAGTCTGGAAGACGGGGCTGTTGTAAAGGCAGACGAAGCCTTCAGGCTCGTAAATTCCAAAATTAACAGAGCTTCGGATATCGAAGAGGTCTGTGGAACCTGCAAGTGGAAGCAGAAGTGCCTCTGGTACATGCAGGAAGGCATGTAAAAATCTGATAGGAAGTCTGGAACCCGAGATCAAGCTTGAGAAAAAATCTAGTTCCAGACTTAAACAATCTTTTTATTTTTTATCTCAAACTTTCTTGTTTACCTTAAACCTGCACTTATCTCATAGATTTTCGCAAGAAACTCGATGTTCTGAACGGCATTTTGTTCTATTCCCAGCTGGTCCGGGGAAAAGCCAAGAGCGAGGCCGAGGAGCTGGGAATAATGGAGGACGGGAATAGAGTAATCGGTTCCAAATTTTTCATTGACAGCAAGCTGTCCCCTGTCAAACTGAAGGTGACAGAAGGGGCAGGCATTGACTATACAGTCCACTCCTGCTTTCTTGATGCAGGCAAGTTTATGTTCAAGCATTTCCAGGGATTCAGCAGCATACCCTGAACGTACTCCTCCTCCTGCCCCACAGCACATCATTTTATCAGTATAATCCACACTTTTTGCGCCGGTGGCTTCAACCAGTTCATCAAAGAATACCGGTGCTTCCGTTTCTCCGAGATTCCTGTCTTTTGAGGGTTTGATAAGGTGACATCCGTAATGCAGGGCTACTTTCAGGTCAAGGGGAGTTGTGAGATAGTCTTTAAGTTTTTCAGGTCCGAATTCTCTGTACAGAAACTCGATTATGTGCCTTACCTCTGCTGTTCCCTTAAATTCCATACCTATTTCTTTAAGGCAGGTGTTTGTACAGGCTTTCATTTCAGGGTCTTTTTTAAGTTCCATATTAGCGTCTGCCAGGGACCCGTAGCAGCCATTGCAAACTGTCAGGATATCTCTCCCTATTCTTTCCGAGAGGACTATGTTTCGGCTGGCAAGGGCAAGCCAGGTTGCCTTATCAAAAGACTTGAACACTCCGGGAGCAGGGCAGCAGGAGGCTCCAGGCAGGTCGGATGCGTCTATTTCGAGTCTCTGCAGGCAGAGTTTTGTTGCTTTTTCAATTCCGGGATAGCGGTTGGGTACAATACAACCAAGAAACAGCGATAATTTGTTCATTATTTCTGCCTCCTTATTTTTCAGCTGCCAGTTCATTGAATTTGCAGGTTTTGAGAAGGGTTTTCAGCTCTTCAAGAGCTTCCGGATACTTCTGGACGGTATCAGGTACAGGGTCAAGCCCAAGTTCTTCCCTCTTTTTCTTTGTTTCTTCATCAAGGGGAACTGCATGTCCGCATTCAAGTACCATTTCCGAAACACGGCGGTGTTCGGGACGCATAAATCCTTCTCTAACTGCTAGCCTCCTGAGCTCAAGAAGGGCATCTGTAATAGGTATTCCGCGAGGGCAGCGTTCCTGGCAGGTGTAGCAGGTTGTACAGAGCCACAGGGCATCATCTGAGAGAACAGTAGCTCTATTCTTACGGGCATCCCTGATTACTCTTCGGGTGTTGAGCCCGGTATGCCGTCCCGAAGGACAGCTTCCTGTGCATGTGCCGCAATGCATGCAGGAAAGTATATCAAGTCCTGCAGATTTTAACACTTTTAGCAGTTCTTCGCTCATACAGGTTCACTGTCTGGTTTTTATATTGATTCTTCAGTTTAGAAAAGTAAATGTAATCGAAAGAAGAAGGTTAGAATGAAACTCTGCATTTGAGGGCAGAATGATAATGGGCAGAGTTTTTAATTTTCAGGATGGATAATTTAATTATTCCGGATTTTTCCAGATGTTTTTTCAGTTGAATTCTTTACTGAGGGAATTCTTTACTATATGTCGTATTATTCTTATGATATTTAATATGAGCTAAATCTATCCGGAATTAAAAACTGGATCAAGAGTAATTATCAGTTCTGAATACTCTTTGGAAAATCTGTTGAAAACAAAGATATTATTTCTTCAAAGATGAAACTAACTCTGTTTTTTAACTTTATCTTTCCTGTGGTTTAATTTCCTGAAGCAAAGGTTTCGTTTTTCACCGTTTCGAAGAAACTTTGTTCCTTATTTATATGTTTGCTCTTATATATAAAACAAATTATTTTGAGCCCCCCAACATCCCAGAAATACATTTTTCCTGTAAGTCTCTTCCTGATATTCATTCTTCCAGCTTTTTTGATCAGAGATTTTCAGGAGAAGTTTATTCCTAGATCTTTAAGCCCGTTCAGTTTTGCGAGATTGATCAGCAAAGGTGTAAGGGATTCCATGGTACTTGCCTGCTTAAGGGGCCCTCCGTCAAGGGGTTTGAGGCATCCCATATGTCGTGTTAGTTCCATAACCAGTTTCTTTGCTTCGGGATCGTCGCTGCAAACAAGCGCGTCATGTACGGCTTTGCATTTAACGACATCTTTGAGTTTCCCTGCAGGGATGTTATGGAAGGCTGCAACAACTCTGGTAGACTCAGGTACATTTTTCCGGATTGCAAGGGCTGCTGAGCCCTCTACAGGAGGCCTGTATGCCATAAAGCTCCCTTCTTTTACCATTGGAACGACAGGTGAAACAAGGATCTTATTCTCCAGAGCCCCTCTTATTTCTTCAAGTATAGGCAGAACATGGTCAAAGCGGATCGTGAGTATTATTAGTTCGGCTGCCTGTGCTGCTTCAAGGTTTCTCATGCCAGTAATTGTTATTATGGACGTATCGAACCCGCAGTTCTCTAGTTCCAATAATGCTTTTTTTGCAGCTTCATCTGCAGTTTCCAGAGACCTGGACCCAATAATTATTTCATTCTTCACACCTTCAGGCATAAGGTTTTGAAGGGCAAGCCTTAACACCATTCCTTCTCCTATATTGCCGGTTCCTCCGAGAACAGCTATTTTCAGCTTTTCAGAATTCAATTTGAACAAGACCTCCAGTTTGCTATGTCTTCCCATAACATATGTCAGGAAGTTAATATATTTTCTGTCTTCTCTATTTCTATTATAATATTTAATGTTATGAAAAAATTATTTTATTAAGTATTTATGTTTTTCTTAGATTATTAAAAAAATATTCGTCTAGAGTATACTGTTTAATTTCTTATTTGCGTTTTAATTCTAACTAACAGTTAATAGAAATATTTATAATGTATCTCGTTATATGTTAAAATAAATTAACTCTGTTTCTGAATTGCTTCAGAAATTACTTCACCTATACCTGTATCCTGTTTGCAGCCTTGAATTACTACATAAGAGATATCGGGGGGAGTGTATCTGGGGAGTTACACCACAAGAGTATTGTACCTGTTAACGTTGGCCGCGGTCTTTACATGCCTTCTTTCTTCTACCAGTTTTATAGTCCATGGAGAAGATGAGTCTACAGGATCTGAACAGAATGCTTCTGATACACTTATCTCAGGTTC
>DUGS01000105.1:0-4051 GCA_013331265.1 Methanosarcina sp. | reverse complement strand
AGGTTCTGATACACTTATCTCAGGATATGTTTTATCCGACTCAGAGTTGTTATGCTCCAATTCATCTGTTTTGAAACAGGTGGAGAGAAATTTGGGAATAATCTCTAAAGAAGAAACAGAGAATAAAGAAGGAACAGAAGAGAATGTGACTGCATATGTACATCTTTTTCCCGGTACAGGTGCAGGAGTTCTGGCCTCCTGCTCCAGGGTTGAAGAATGGGATAAAGACACAAGCACCGCTGCAGTTTGCGTTAAACCGGAATCAATTGAAGAGCTATCCTCTCTTAATGGAGTATATTCAGTCCAGCCCGCTATTTCCCCTGTTATAAGAAAAATAGATCGGGGAGAAAAAGAGCTTTTTTCTTCATGGGGATTCTGGAAACAGGGTGGTGTAACTGGAGCCGGAATTAAAATAGGGATAATTTCTGATGGGGTAGAAGACATATCCGGAGCTGTGGAATCGGGAGCCCTCCCTGATAATGTTCATGTCCTTTCCCAAGGAAAAGGAACGGAGGGTACTGTAATACTCGAAGTAGTCCACGAGGTATCTCCGGGTGCAGAACTGTACTTCCATAGTGCAGGCAGTAACAAGCTTGAATTTAACAGAGCTGTTGACGCTCTTATTGCCGAAGGCTGCCAGATTATCTGTGATGATGTGGGATGGCCTGATGAACCTTTCTTTGAAGATGGAATTGTAGCTTCCCATATTAAAAAAGTTATTGAAAGTCAGGATATTCTCTATGTAAGTGCAGCAGGTAACGATGCAGGGCGCCATTATCAGGGGGTGTTTTTTGACAATGGGTCAGGATGGCATGATTTTAGTTCAGGGACCAGCTCTTCCAGAAATCTTTATGTGGATATCCCCCAAGGAGAGAAAATGACTGTGGTTCTCCAGTGGAATGATTCCTGGAACTGTTCTGAAAACGATTATGATCTCTATCTTTGTGACCGCTGTAGCGGGGAAGAACTGGCTGCAAGTGAGAAGGTTCAGAGCGGTACAGGCACGCCTCTCGAATATATCAAGTACACTAACAGGGGAGAAACTGTCCAAAAAGTAAGCGTTTCCGTTAAAAAACACTCTGGACAGGATAGGATGCTGGAAGTTTACATTTATGCGAACTCTTCAGTAAAAATCCACCCCGATAATCTTGTTGAGGAGGACTCTGTCTTCGGACACCCTGCCGTCTCGGAGGTTATCTGCGTTGGAGCGGTTGATTCCGGAAATCAGGAAAATAGGGGCATAGCCTCCTACTCTTCCCGCGGTCCTGTAAGTATTTACTATCCTGAGTACGAGCTCAGGAACAAGACCGACCTTAGTGGGCCAGGAAATGTAAGAGTTTCAGGCACAAATGGGAAAGACAGTTTTTTTGCAGGCACAAGCGCTTCTGCTCCCTCTGTTGCAGGAATCGGAGCTCTTGTCTGGAGCATATATCCTGAGAAGAATAGCAGTGAAATCCGCGAGATCCTGTGCTCTTCAGCCGAAGACCTTGGAGAACCCGGTTACGATACTATCTTCGGGCATGGTTCGGTCGATAGCAGCACAGTGTATCTTCTTAGTGAACTTTATACAGGCAACAGCTTAGCATCAGAAAAAACCGGAATCTCACCTTCAGAAGCAAAAGGGCTATTTACACTGAAAATTTTCATCCCCCTTGAAAAGATCTGCTCTGTAGCAAAATTATCTTCCGGAGAGAAGTAAAAGGACCTTCAGGTGTAAAGGCAATTAACATCCTCAGGGCTTTAACACCCCCAGAGCTTAATTTCCCGGTGAGGGGTTCAAATTGCGGTTTATTCAGGCCAGGTACTCACTCTAAAAGCAAAATACCTATACATGAGGTTTTTTCTGGCTTGCAGAACTCAAGTAGGACCCCTGCTTCTTCCATTACCTTCTGGATATTTATTCCAACAGCCTCTGGTGCAAAGCGCCTCATTTCAGGTTTTACGCATTTTTCAAGGTTGCAGATTTCACATTCATTGCAGGAGCCGGGTCTCAGGAGATGTGCAAAGGTAAAGCCTTCCCTGAAAGCTTCCTGTTCGAGCTCGAACATCTTATGAAAAGAATCCTTCCGAAGACCTGACCAGGCTTCAAGAATATCCTGAATTCCTGACGTGTCGCATTCGTCTACAAGGAGTAGGGCACTGCTGTATTCCCTTATCACTTTCCTGAAATCTTCAACTGATATGATATGGGGAGGGCAGCTCAGTCTTTTCCCATAGCTTTTGCACCCGTAAGCGCACTTAAGAACAATCCGGTTCTCAACCGGAATATCCCCTGCCTTCAGAAAATAAGCCTTAATTCCCATTTCTGATGCCTTTTTAACAAGGTCCTCATATTTCCCAAGCATGATAACCCCTTTTCAAAAGTTCTATCTATTTTATTTCTGGAGAAATAGTGATAGTGGTTGTCATACCACTATCTATGCGGAGATACATGTCAACTTTATCTGATCTAGATACGCAATAGTATTTTGCTGCAAAAGTCCTCTTTACTGATTAATAAACTTACCAATTTAACTTTTAATAAGTGACATGAACCTTCATACATTAAATTATAACAATTAAATTGTACTTGTTAGTATCCTAACTTTGCTTCCTAAGTAGATCCCTATTTGGAGTTTAAGCCATTGGTTTCCAGGAGCCAGGGATGTACTGTGGTTTATGGCTGGTCTTCGATACAGCCTTCTTCTGCATTGTTCCTTTCCATGAGCCGGGCATATAGCGGTTTTTGCTCTCTATTTTTGAACTTTCCTTAGTTGCTCTCCAGAGCCCGGGAGTGTAGTGGGGCTTGAAACCAGTTCTTAACGAAGCCTTTTTGACTGATGTCCCTTTCCAGGAACCGGGGATATACCTTGGCTTGTTCTCTTCCTGACCTTTTGCAGTTGGTCTCCAGAATCCAGGAATGTAGCGAGGTTTGTACCTGATTTGTGATATCTTCTTTTTCTCTGTTACTCCTTTCCAGGAACCAGGGATATACTTTGGCTTACTCTCTGGAGCTGGTCTCCAAAATCCCGGAATATAGCGAGGATTGTACCTGATTTGTGATATCTTCTTTTTCTCTGTTACGCTTTTCCAGGAGCCGGGAATATACCGAGGTTTGCTTTCTGCTGTTGGCTTCCAGAACCCTGGAATATACCTTGGCTTGTATTCTGTTTTCGATATAACTTTCTTCTGCGTTATCCCTTTCCAGGAACCCGGAACATATCGAGGTTTACTTTCTACTTTTGGACCTTTATTAACTTTAGTCTCTATCTTCTTAGCTACCTTATGAGCCTTTGATTTTGCTGCATGTTTCTTGTCCAAGACGTTTACCTCCTAATATAGTTTTCTTTGTCTAACTGCTAAATAACCTGTAATGTCCTTAAATGCGTCAAATATCGCATTTAATACACTAAAATATACACATGTACATATAAATAAATATTTAACAGTTTACGCTGGCATTCTGGCTAAATACAGAGCAATTTTTAGCTGATGTGCAATTTTTAGCTGATGTATTTGATTCTTATTTCCCCAAATTCCACATCAGCCATATTAGATTCTTAAAAATCTGAAGAAGAAGGTCCATTTTTCTATAGTTTCTACTAAAATAGTATTGTGAGTTACACTTCTATAATTAGTCGCAGATAACTTAGTAAAGGGATCCACATGACTGAGAAAGTACCTTTTGCCGAATTAAAAAACCGTATGAGCTGCTTCAGAAAACAGATGGATGTATCAAATCCAGATTGGGAAATGACTGTTATTTTCAGCAAAATCAATCTTTATTATTTTACCGGCACCATGCAGGACGGAATATTGATTATTCCGAAGAATGAGGAGGCAAAATTCTGGGTACGGCGCAGCTATGAGAGGGCTCTGGACGAATCACTGTTTTCCAGTATAGAGCCTATGAACAGTTTCCGTGACGCGGCAAAGAGTGTAAGCAGGCTTCCTGATACTGTATATCTGGAAACTGAAGTAGTCCCTCTGGCTCTTTACCAGAGGTTTCAAAAATATTTCCCCTTTAAAAACGTTAAATCTGCTGACGCCCAGATCTGTGCTGTTAGAGCGG
>DUGS01000087.1 GCA_013331265.1 Methanosarcina sp. | reverse complement strand
TGGCTATTTTAAATTGTATCAAAATACTGCTTCAGGTCGTGCCCTAAAGTGCTTTTGATACAATTTAAAATAGCCATATCTGAAGTATACATCATCGTAAGGATTAAATCCTGTATTTAGTATTTGATCCCACTTCGGATTTTCACTTATCGTGATCATTTGGTTTCTCCAGTATCTTTTGAATTATCCTGCAGACCTTTAAACTGCATCTGCCATCTCCATAAGGATTTTCTAACTGTTGCAATTCTCTTTTGAAGTCTTCATCGTATATTGATGTCTGGATTGCACTGATAATATCACTTTTTCTTGCTTCGACTTCAAATACATTTTTTGCCTTTAATCTTCCTTTCTGCCTTGTGCCTACGCAAACAAATGGTTTTTTAAAGCTGGGCAACTCAACGATTCCCGCGCTCGAATTACCGACCATCACACTGCACACATTCATCAAGCCTAAGAAGTCTCTTCGGGAAAGGTTTGGATATATGCTGATACAGGGTAATAACTCACTGGCTTCGGCAATTCTCTGGTTGATCAACTGCCCCCCTGCGTCAGCATTGGAGTAAACCGCGATGGTCCTGAAATTAAGACTTTCAATCGCCATCATCAGCTCGGTTATCTGTTTGTCGATATCACCGTATTCTTCGGTATTTGGATGAAACACCAACAATACCGATGGTTGCTTGGGATCCAGGTTATATTTACTGCAGATCACATCGAGCGGTTCAAATGCTCCCGAAATAATATCGTCAATTCCGGGCTCTCCGACGATGAAGATCCTGTTTTTTGGAATCCCCATATTTAATAAATTATTGTAACTGTCGATATTTCCGACAAGATGGTAATCTGAGAGCATCGATGTTGCAGATCTCAGTTTATTATCAACAGATCCGCTAGAATCGCCTCCTCCATGGTGGCAGACGGGAATGTTGAGGTAGGCTCCGGCAAGGGCTCCGGCTAATGCTTCTCCTCGGTCCCCTTCTATGAGAATTAATTCTGGCGATAGTTCCTCAATTGCGCTGGCTATTCCATGAAGGGATATGCTCAGGGATTTGATCATCCCACCAAGGGTATCCGTATCCAAAAGGGAGTCCACTTTTTTTATTTCGAAACCATCCTTTTCGATTTCGCTGATGGTTTTTCCGAATTTCGGGCTTAAATGCATCCCCGTTGCGATCACAGTGATCCAATTTTCTTTTTTTAAATCCAACAGTAGTCTTCTCATCAGCGAGTACTCAGACCGTGACCCGGTTACAAAAACAATCTGGCTCATCCTATCTCCATAGAGTGTTTACTATGGTGCTTAACTGTTCTTCCGAATATCTCTGATCAATTGGGATTGAGAGAATCCTACGACTCAATAGATGCTCATATGCAAACGATCTGGGTACATCGTTTGGTAGCTCCCAATGCACTGGAGGAAAAACATTATTACCGATTAACTTGCGCTTGCATTCCTCTCTCTCTTGTTCTGTATCGAAGACTATCGGAACACAAAAAGGACTTTTTATTTGATCGAATTCGAATAATACCTGTTTTCGATCAATGTTGTCGTATATATATCGAAGATTTGATGCCCTTTTGCGTACAATCGGATCTATTGCTATATGTTTCATGATATGGCAGGATATTTCTGGAAGACGCTCCAATTTGATGGTATTATTATCTTTTAGATTCTCATAATCTCTGTATAGGGTTAAAAAATGCCGCTTCAGCCCCTTGTCGGCATAATGATTGCTAACATAGTATTTCTTTTGGAACATCGCTTCCAGCATCTTTTCATAGCCCTCCGGGGTATCTTCGATCGCTTCAAGATCAGGACTGGAGTGGTGGACTATGCTCCCGTCTGGGATAGGGAAAGATTTTCTTAGGCTTGCTATCGAGTACAAGTTTTCATGCTTCAATCTGAGGCGCTTCTCATCGAAGATCGAGTGTGTTATATCTAATATAACAATGTTATTCTCAGTCAACTCCAATATTTCATCATTTGATATCTTTTCAACGCCGAAATAATCGATTATGTACATCAATGTATCTTTCACCCGAGATTCGATCACAGGTTTTAACCCCGGTTGGTGACCATAGTATCTGGTATTGAGTTCCAACTCTTTGAAAGGTTGTTTAATGGATTTACAGAGATATGAAGGCAGTAAGCATATCTTTTTATTTAAACCTACAATGTCCAGTAAAACGGACTTAATGGCTTGACGTCCGTCTCTATAAAACACAGGTCCTGATGAACCGTTTTGACCGAGCAGATAATTCAAAACAGATTCTTTATTATGGTGGCAATTGAGTTCAGCAAATTCAAAAAATCCCCCAACTTCCATGCCCCTCACCTACGGTAGGCAGCACCCGCTGGTACGACACTGTTCGGCCTAAAGGTATTCAATCGTGTACAATCTCTATCCCGTGCTGGGGATTCTGGAAATTTCGGGTTCATAACACACCTTGCTATAGAATTATATTATATCCTGAAGATCTATTATTTGATTGTATTTTAAATCTTTTTTAGCTCTTCTGCCTATAATTAGTGGGCAATGCTCTGGACTAAGCCCATTTATTGCCCGTTTTAACGAGATACTTTCTTCGGTAAAGATCTCTCCCGCTGGTATATCTTTCCCTGCTACGATTTTTCGCCTTACGATATTCTTGTTCTCCAATTCTGATGCCATTGGTCTCTTAATTCCATCTCCCATAGCTTTTTCCACATTTCTTATGCCCTCTACCACCTTCTTAAACTCATGAGGCTCCAGTGAGGCCTGCTGGTCCGGGCCGGGTAATGTATTGTCTGACGTAAAGTGTTTTTCAATATATTTTGCGCCCAGCGCAACAGCAGCAATTGCACATTCGATTCCTTTCGAATGATCGGACAGACCGACGACAGTCTTGAAAGCATTCTTTAACGTTAATATCGCTCTCAGGTTAATATCTTCATATGGGCAGGGATATTGAGTCGTACATTGCAGCAGGATAACGTCCTCATTACCTTCATTTGCTATTGTTCGCACTGCCTGATCAATCTCGCTTAATGTCGCCATTCCTGTCGAGACAACCATGGGCTTATGGAATCTTGCGGTATATTTTAAGAGAGGATAATTCGTTAAATCGCCGGAACCAACCTTAATCAGCGGAATGTTTAGGTCTTTCATCAAAAAATCTACACTTTTTTTATCCTCCATTGTAGAGAAGAATATGAGGTCTAATTCTTCTGCATATTCTTTCAATGCGAAATAATGATCGTATGAGATCTCTAAATTTTTAAGCATCTCAAATTGCGTAGAGTTGCTTTTTATACTTTCTTTTTGGTATAAGGCTAGTTCTACGTCTTCTAAGATTATCTCTTCAGTGTTCCAGGTCTGGAACTTTACGGCATCTGCTCCACATCTTTTGGCGTAATATATTAACGTTTTTGCTAATTCTTCATTCCCATTGTGGTTAACGCCGATCTCCGCCACGATCATGCAGGGCTCGTTATCCCCGACAGACTTCTCTCCAATCGGTATAGTTCTCGTCATAATCAACCCTTTTAACTGATTGAAACGATTTAGAATCGGCCACTCTTCTTCTTTAGGAGCGTTTCGGCAAACATCAAATCCGCTTTAGTGTCGATATCTACACTCGTTTCAGCGGGCATTATATACGGGATTGTTTGCGGCAAGCAAAAACTTGCACATTCCTCAAATTTTTTTGTTTTCACGATGTATATTGCCCCGTTTGGGAAATATGTTTTAGGTAAGTCCTGTCTCCTCATTTCAGAATATTTTTGGTCAAAAAGCGGCTTCAGATAGTTGCCATCAACTTTAAACGCCCAATACGGTGGATGTTTACTTTCTGAAACGCTAATCACCGATTCACATTCATTATTTAAAAATAATTCTAAGGCCCCATCAACATCCTGAGTTGTCCTCATAGGTGATGTCGGCTGAAGAAGGATAATAGTATCGTACTCATGCCCCTGCTCCCTTAACTCTCGTATTACTTGGAGCACCACATCGACGGTTGACGTGTCATCTTTAGCCAATTCTTCAGGTCGTCTAACAACTTCCACGCCATAGTCTCCCGCTACATCGGCGATTTCCTGATCTTCAGTCGATACAATCACCCTGCTGGTGTATTCCGATCTTAATGCTGCCTCTATGGTGTGTCCGATGAGAGGTTTTCCTGCAAGCAACCGGATATTTTTTCTGGGTATTCCCTTGCTACCTCCTCTTGCAGGGATTATTGCGATTGTTTTACCTGCGTTGCCGTTACCCATGTGATAACTTTATTCCCCCTATCCATAGATAATGATGTTGAGATCGTTTTTACCTGGATAACTCATACTCTCCAGAACTTGAGGTGCTCGATGTTCGAAGAACAGAACATAACATACTGAAGGTTTTTGAGGCGAGGACTCTCCTTGAGATGGTGGCTTAAATCTGCCTATATCGAGAATTAAGTCGATATCTATGTATACTCAAAGAAATAAGAGGCAATACCACTCAGGTAAAAAGCAATCCATGGACCTCGAACAGGGGGTAGTTTGAAACCGGAGATGGTTATAGACCTGTTTTTGCTCCTGGCCCCGTTGGATGCTCTCTGCTTATCCTCCGTTCGTCGACAGTCTCTATCTGGCTCTCTTTACCTTCATTCCAACAATCGACATTTATTTTACTAAAATTATATCTCCTCCAGCGTAGACACAGCCCCCAACATCACTCTGGATCCAGTCCAGCAGAGTCCGGGGGAACTCACGTGGGGCAGCAAAACGAGCAGCAGAAGAGAATATTCCTGGTAACTCCTTCTCCATCCACGTTCACAAAGCGCGACCTGGAGGCTCTCAGGCAGGAGTACCTGGTCCGG
>DUGS01000047.1:6152-8381 GCA_013331265.1 Methanosarcina sp. | reverse complement strand
TGCGAGAGGTGCGATTCGAACGCACGAACTCCTACAAGACCAGGCTCTGAACCTGGCGCCTTTGACCTGGCTGGGCAACTCTCGCATGATGTAGCTTGTGTTGTAGCAGCACATAGTAGTACTCTTTATTCTTAAACTTTTTCCTTGAATGCCCTCTCGGAGGGTGAAAAAGCCCTCTAACCTGAAAAATATATTTATTTTTTTGTCATTTCCTTACTAATAATTGGGGAAATTGATGAAAATATCATCTCATCAATTTCAGGATAAGGGCTTTCTGGGCGTGAAGGCGGTTTTCTGCCTCTTCAAAGACAACCGAGTTCGGACCGTCCATTACCTCGTCCGTAATTTCAAGGCCTCTCCGTGCAGGCAGGCAGTGCATTACTATTGCGTCCGGCTTTGCAACTCCAAGGAGTTTGGCGTTGACCTGGAAAGGAGCAAAATCTCTCAGGCGCTTTTCCTGTTCTGCTTCGTCACCCATGGAGACCCAGACATCAGTATAGATTATATCTGCATCTTTTGCAGCGGTTTTAGGGTCATCCGTAATTGTGAATTTGCCTCCTAGGGCTTTTGCCTGTTCAAGGAACTCAGCTTTGGGCTCATAGCCTTTCGGACAGGCAATGGCAAACTCCATTCCCATAATTGCCGAGCCAAGAAGGGCAGAATTACAGACATTGTTCCCGTCACCTATCCAGGCGAATTTCAGGCCTTCAAACCTGTTTTTGTATTCCATGATAGTCATGAAATCGGCAAGTATCTGGCAGGGGTGTTCCCTGTCTGAGAGGGCATTGACCACAGGTATGGTTGAGAATTCAGCAAGCTTTTTCACTGTCTCGTGGCTCAAAACCCTGGCCATGATCCCATGCAGATAACCTGAAAGGGTCCTGGCTGTATCCTCAATGGTCTCGCCTCTTCCTATCTGGATATCCCTGGAGTTCAGATAAAGGGAATGTCCTCCGAAGTCTGTCATTGCAACTTCAAAGGATACTCTGGTCCTTGTGGAAGATTTTTCAAAAATCATTCCAAGGCTTTTGTGCTTCAGGTACTCGGTAGGTTCTCCTGCCTTACGTTTTTTCTTCAGGTCAGCGGCCGATTCAAGGAGTTCGTATATCTCCTCCCTGGACAGGTCAGTTATAGAAAGTACATCTCTCTTCGTCGTCTCAACCCCTACTTATTTCTAGCTGAATTTAGACTTTATACTCCTGCATAGTACTTATTTTCACGCGGTACTCCTGCATAGCTATTAAGCAATCAGCCTCTAAGTTCTTTCATATGGTCTATTCTTTTCTGGATAAGGCTGGCAGTGCCTATATCTCTCCGGAAAAAGAGTTTACCCTGAATATTTTCAAGAGCATTCTGAGCGATCTTTTCTGCATATTCAATTGTTTCTGCGCACCCGACGACAGCAACGGCGCGGGAGCTGGTAGTGTAAATTTTTCCATCTTTTTCATACACACTTGCATAGTAGACCGAAGCTTTCCCTATATCTCCTACAACTACCTCGCTATCTTTTTCAGGATTTTCCGGGTAGCCTGCCGGGACCGCGTATTTACAGACTGTCGCTTTCCTGCTGAACCTCACAGGCATGTTTCCGAGGGTTCCTTTTGTCACAGCAGACATAATTTCTACAAAATCAGTCTCTATAAGGGGGATGACATTCATGGCTTCAGGGTCTCCAAACCTGGCATTGAACTCCACGACTTTGGGACCGCTGGATGTAAGGATAAACTGCCCGTAAAGAATGCCCTGATATCCTGTTCCTGTTTCCTCATGCAGGGCTGTTACGGTATGCTGCATAATCTTTTTTGCCTTCTCGATATCTTCGGAAAGCATGAAAGGAAGGATCTCTCCTGCGTCGGTGTATGAACCCATGCCGCCTGTATTTGGTCCGAGGTCTCCTTCATATGCCCTCTTATGGTCCTGCACTGCAGGGAAAAAGGCAAGGTCCTTTCCGTCAACAAATGCCTGGAGGGTAAATTCCTCTCCTATGAAACGCTCCTCAATAACCACAGGCCCCTTTTCCAGGAGCTCACTTGTATATTCCTTGGCAGCTTTGAGGTCAGGGAGCTGGTCACCCATAACTTTTACCCCTTTTCCGCCTGTAAGCCCTGAGGGCTTGACTGCAACATCGCCCAGTTTTTCAATGAAAGCGTGTGCTGGAACTTCGTCCGTGAAAACTTCATAGGCTGGGCAGCCTTCAATTCCGTATTTTTTCATGAAATTTCTTGCCCA
>DUGS01000047.1:4505-5992 GCA_013331265.1 Methanosarcina sp. | reverse complement strand
TTTCATGAAATTTCTTGCCCAGGCTTTATCAAACTCAATAACCGCACAGGCTTTTTTAGGGCCTACAACAGGGATTCCGGCTTCCCATAGGGCATCTGCAACTCCTGCTGCAAGAGGAGCTTCAGGCCCCACAAAAGCCATTTCTATATTCCTGGCTTTTGCATATTCGACAATTTTTACAACCTCTGTTTCTTTTTCGAGCAGAAAGTCCTCACAGAGGGCGGCAATTCCCGGATTTTTCTTTGCCATTAACGCATAAAGAATGGGGTTATGCTTGCTTTTCTTGATTCCTTCGGCAATGGCGTGTTCCCTTCCGCCGCCGCCGATAAGCAAAATCTTCATTTTTATTCTCCTTGTTCAAAAAAACTTATTTTTTAATATGAAATTTATTCTTAAATAACCTGTAAGGAAATATAGTGAAGAAAAGGTAATGGACTATAGGGCTCACAAGACCTTTCTTTCGATTTAAAAATCTTTTTATTTTTATAAATGATATATTTAATAAACAACGCAATAAAGGATTTCCTAATTTTCTATTTCTTCTGATAAATATCTTCTCATTGTTAAGCTTCGTATTTATATAATTTTAGAATTATACAATAATCATGTTAGTCTTAATTTTCCTTCTATAGTCTCGCTTTTTATTTTCCTTATAAATTTTTATTTTGACGCCTTTTCTCAAAATAAAATCCAAATCATTGCACTTTATGCACATTTAACCAAAGCAAAAGTAAAAACAGTTTTAATCTCTATAATATATAAAAATTTATTCCTTCTATATGAAAGAAGCTGCAATTAAAAGATTCGAAGGTGAACCCTAACCTTTACAAAAATAGATATTCGGGTAAGTGCTCAGGCACTTCCCTTACTTTAACAGGTCACTTGCACTTACCAGAGGCACAAGTTGAACATCTGCTTCTTTCAGTTTTTCTCCTGCCCCCTCTTCCCTGTCCACTACCGTGATCACATATGTAACACTCGCCCCGGTCTCCCTGACAACTTCTATTGCATTTCTGACCGAGCCCCCACTGGTTGTTACATCTTCAAGCATTACAAGCCTGTCCTCGGGTTTCAGGTCTCCTACGAACCTGCTTTTTGTGCCGTATTCCTTGACAGATTTCCTTACTATCAGAAGAGGAAGTTCAGTTTCCAGAGAAACCGCGGTTGCCAGAGGGACGCCTCCGAGCTCCACACCTGCAACTATATTCACATCCATTTCTTTTATCCTGAGGGCTGCCTGCCTGGCAATTATTTTCAGGGTTCTGGGGTCGGTGCTGGCTTTCTTGATATCTATATAATACTTGCTTTTCTTTCCCGAAGCAAGCGTGAAGTCCCCATAGCGGACAGCTCCGCAGGCTTTCAGGGCTGCGATAAGTTCCTGTTTCTGTATCTCAAAATTGTTTCCTGTTTCTGTATTTGTTTTGCTCATTTTTTCACCGTATTTGCAGCCTTATTAGTGCTATATATGCTTTCTAATGTTCTTTAGG
>DUGS01000047.1:2559-4319 GCA_013331265.1 Methanosarcina sp. | reverse complement strand
TTCTAATGTTCTTTAGGCATTGAGCCTTATGAATTTCCCGTGTAATTTTCACCAGGGTTCTTTCTTTACACCTATTAAGTATCCGATAATGTTTGTTGTAAGGTGGAGGAGAGGCGTTACTATAATAACAGTAAGCATGACATCACGGGTGAAATTGCTCACGAACCACTCGGGGGCTACGAGGTATGTGAACACCCATGCTCCCACCACAAAGTCAAGCTGGTCTACGAGAGGCAGGGACGCTCCTCTTTTCAGGCCCATTCTGCGCTTGAAAAAGCTCTTGAACATATCTCCGAACAGAGCGCCGGAAGCGAGTGAGAACACAACTATCAAGGCGCTTGCGTAGTCCGGGCCAAAGGTGGGCATTTTGATTCCCATTACCTCAAATCCTCTGGAACTCAGCCAGATCTCAATACATCCTGCAATAAACCCGCAAAATATGCCTGAAAAGAGCCCCCTATAAGTCTTTCCGTCTCCAAGGAGTCTTCTCCCATCCTTATAAGTCCTACCTCCATCAATTGGTTTTCCGCCTCCAAAAACAGCTGCGAAGGGATTGGGGAGGTATGCAGGGATCATCAGCCAGAATGCTTTGATTATCAGCTCGATCGTGGTATCATCTCTTTAATTTTCAGTTCTGTTTTCCTGGTCAGAAGTTAGCTCCCTTCAACACCCTTATCCATTTTATTTTTTCTGTCACTGCCAGCAAAAGATGGAATAATTAGCTCTCGCTGCCTTCTTCAGGAATCCTTTATTTTCAGGTACATCCAAATAATGGGTTTAAGTGAACTACCCCACGCTAAAGCTGTGCGGCTTCCTGGTTCATCCCCCTCTCTTTTGAGAGCAAGTCCCCAGGCTCTTCCCTGCGTTCCACAGGTGTCAAGTTGTTATAGTGTCAGGTTGTTATTAGATTTTGATCAAGGAGAGAGAATTTTTTGATATTTATTGCAGCATTGATATCCCTATCATGCGGAGTCTTGCAATCGGGGCAGATCCATTCTCTAACATCAATAGTAAGATCAGATTTATAATATCCGCAAATGTTACATATTTTTGAAGAAGGTTCAAATCTTCCTATTCTCAGGACAGTTTTCCCGACCCATTGAGCCTTATACTCTAACTTTGTTATAAAACTGCTATAGAGAGTACAGCAAAATATTTAATCCCAACATCTACACCTACTGTGGTAGATTCTGAATATTTTTGTCTTGCTGGAAGTTCTTTTCCATCTTCCACAAGAATACTGATATAGTATTTTCCTATACAGGATCTTGAAACGGTTGCAGTTCTCAAAGTACCTTCAAACCTTCTATGAAATATTGATTTAATCTCTCCGATTTTGGGAAGTTTTACAATACCCTTTTCAAAGTCTACTGTATAATGTTGAGGAAACCCATATGGTTTAATGTTGAGGAAACCCATATGGTTTATTGATTTCCCTGCTTGTTTATATTTTACCCGGCATATATAAGTTACTTGTAAATAATAAAAAAGCTTTCTGCCTTATGACAGTAATTGTCTGATCTGACTAAATTGGGGATATAAACATTTCTAAATTAGTCTTGACGTTTTATTGTCCGGATTTCCCCATTTAATTTCCTTGATCTGTGCAATTATAATATTTTTGTTGTGATGCCTTCAGGTTTTTATATGGACAATGGGATTATTATGTCTCTTATAATTGATTATTTTTTTCAAATGTACTAATGTCAGGTGTGATTGAAAGTTTTTCAATTCCTTTTTAATATATACAACTTTAAATA
>DUGS01000047.1:1072-2380 GCA_013331265.1 Methanosarcina sp. | reverse complement strand
TTTTAATATATACAACTTTAAATAGTATGAGTACATTATTAAATATTAGAGATGAATAACATTCTAATTATATACGTATATAGGTTTAATTACTGAATCGATACGTATTTTCCCATCAATTTCACAAAACGGTTCTCTGATAATCGGTTATGAGAATTTACTTTGTTTGTTTTTAATAACCGGTTGTTGGACTTAAAACGTATACAATCCGCTAGATTGTGAAAAAACGATTTTTATTTCATTCAAAGTTTTAAAACGGGATAGTGCACCGTATAAATATTAATATGGTGTAAAATTTTGGAAGTTGGATTCAGCTTTAGCAGGTGATTATGAAACTACCTCTTAAAGTCTGAATAATAATTGCCGTTATATTTAGTCGGCAAATTATATTATAAAAATAGGAATATGAAGGGGTTATCATGAAAGACTATGAAGTAAAAGTGCTGGATGAAAACGACCACATTTTTATTGAAACGTTACGGAATCTTGGGATGTCAAGAAATGTTGCCACAACTATGGCATATCTTATGAACGTTGACGAAGCTTCTTCCCGTGAAATTGAAATCAGTACTGGACTGAGGCAGCCCGAAGTCAGTCTTGCAATGAGGCTCATGCGCAATCAGTCATGGGTCAACGTACGTTCTGAAAAGAAACCCGGAAAAGGGCGCCCGATAAAGATCTATTCCCTCGCGGCCCCTGTTGATGAGATCATAAGCTATTACGAAGATAAAATCTATAAGGAATCTCAGGCAACAATATCAGCAATTAAAAAATTGAAGGTAATGAGCAAAAAGGTGCCTCTTACTCCCAAGTGAATATCTCAAAAGGGTTAGTCCATAATGGCTGACAGTCCTTCCGGAATTCACCATTATGGAAATCAAATCCTTCCATAATTCCTTCTTATTTTACTTCTTCCGGCTTTTTCTCTTATTGTCCTTCAGCATTTTTCTTCCTTTACTCTCTGAAACCTTTTTATGGCCACCATCAATGTTTTGACTTTTGCCATCCAGAAATCGATTTCATAGGTCTGGATTAAAAACTCGGGCTAGACAGGTCTGCACTATAAATGAATGCTCTATGGAAGGATAACATTCTAGAAAGTGACCTTACAAAAAAGTGGCCTTTAATATATCTCAAAAGAGAAGAGGGGGAAAAGAAGTTGTAATAAAGAAGGAACCCTGCCCTTAAGGGCAGGTCAGCCACCTGTCACAACTTTAAGTATTGTAAGTCTATCAGAACCTATGGTCCCATCAAGGGGAACAGCATTACCTCCGTTTAATACAAGTACTGTTTCCTGATTTATATCCA
>DUGS01000047.1:0-926 GCA_013331265.1 Methanosarcina sp. | reverse complement strand
TTTAATACAAGTACTGTTTCCTGATTTATATCCAGCTTATCAAGCAGGTCTTCGTAGGTAGCAGTTTCAGCCATTTCTACAGTCTGCTCGGAAATTTCTCCAGCTTGAATTGTTATGTGTACCTTTTTATTCACTCTAGTGATCCACCGCCGCGTACCTGAATTTCGTCTACGATTCCCTTTATTAACTTCTGCTCCAGTTCATATTCTTTTCTAACACCTTTTCTTTCTGCATTTCTTTTCTGGAACTTTCCTGTCATGTTCAAATCTCCTTACGATTTTTCAGGTTGCAACTTAGTGGGTATAATCTCTTTTGTCTTTTAGAGATGTATATCCAATAATTATAATGATCTTTTGTTTTAATTAACTTTTTGGTTAACGAATTTATAGGTTAACCTATATTTATTTTGGGGCACTTGCACCGCATTTTACCCAGGTTTTCAGAAACGCACCTACGTTAACAATCTTATAGATTCCATTTGAAACTTTAGTATTATATACTCAAAGTATACTATATTAAGTTAACATTATAACTATTTAATCAAGAACTAGTTATCTTATTAAAGACTGAATGTCAATTAGATGTTTTTAATTATATATGATCCCACGGGTTATAGTTAATGATTTGAATGATAAACAGACAAAAAGCATACTAATTTACAAAAAAGTTAAATGATAAATAGAAAAAGACAAAAAAATAAATTAAATTAATGAATTGAATGAAAAAAATAAATTAAATTAATGAATTGAATCATAATTATACACCAGCCGGGATTCGAACCCGGGTTCGAGCGTTGGCAACGCCCGGTGATAACCGCTACACTACTGATGTTCTTCGTTTTTCTGGTGCCCAGACCCGGATTCGAACCGGGGACAACTGCCTCTTCAGGGCAGCGCTCTCCCACTGAGCTACCTGGGCAGGCAGAT
>DUGS01000193.1:998-5556 GCA_013331265.1 Methanosarcina sp. | reverse complement strand
GTAATGTGAGCGGGAAACTTTTTTCACATACCATACCCCCCACTCCCCATATGACCCCCCACTCCCCAACCCGCTCACACTACTTCTAATTATACAGCATTTTTTTATTTCTGCCAGACTTATAGCTTTTCTATTGCTTCAGTGAGTCTTTTTATGGGGTCAACCGATTCTTTTTTGGTTTTACTGGTTGCTTTTTGCCCTGCTATTATGAGGATATAATAGGTCTATTACGTGTAATTTCACCTTCATAAATTCTTTTCATTCAGGGAATACCTATTTGCTCTAAACTCTTAGCATATTTTTTCTGTAATCAGTTTTTTCTATTTTAAAACAATGAAATTGCTTGTTTATTATCTTTTCTATTTTTATCTATTTGTTATGATTGTCTTAGGGATGTAATAACCTTTATATTTTCTATTTGGCATTTAATTTTCCTTTTTACTCTAATTTTATTTTAAAATAAATTTCTTCTGTATCTAATTGTTCTATAAAAACGAGATGTACTGGGTCAAAGGTTGAAATCATAGACAGGCCAGTAAATATAAAATAAAAAATGGGTGTGAAATCCAAAAACGGGGTGTGATATCAGGAAGTGGAATTTCCTGGTTTAGGGGATATCAAATTTTCTCTCCTTAGAAGAAGCCGCTGCCTATTATAAGGGATGGGAAAATAATTGCCGCCATGTTCACAACTTTAATCAGGAAATTAAGAGCAGGTTCTGCAGTGTCTTTGAAAGGGTCACCTGCAATAGCAATCCCGTAAAGGCCTGTTCCGGAGTCTGCAAATAAATACTGTACAGGACTCGGAATTAGAAATAAGAGATTCTTTTCTCCTTTTACTCATTTGATATAAATCTTTATTTACCATATTATCACGGTAATAAGTTTCCGTATTCCGATCAGTGTCTGAAAAAAATTCTGGTCTTTTGCTCTGGAGCAATGGATAGAAATATAACTAGTAACTGTCTAATCGCAGAAACCCCTGTATCAATAAAAATTGTCTAATAAAGATAATTAGTTGAATTACAGGAACTATTATATAGGATTGTAATAACGTGCCTATTTAATATTAGAAATCGTGCCCAATCTAAAATCAAAAATTTTCCCGTGTATGGGATGAAATTCTAAATCCCTCCTAATTTCAATGGAGGGCCAAGTATCAATTTATATACAAAGACCCATTTATTATCGCAAAAAGTACTTGGATGATAACTACTTTAAAGTGCTTTTGATGTGTTTCTGGTAGGATGGTTTAAATATGGATATGTTAATCTACCTTGCACCAATATGTGCCCTTATTGGTCTGATTTTTGCAGGTATATCCTACAAAAACGTCCAAAATGAAGGCGAAGGTAATGATCTTATTAAGAAAATTACTGCGTTAATTCACGGTGGAGCTATGGTCTATCTTAGCAGGCAATACCGTGCGATCGCTGTTTTTGTCGTTTTGACTGCAATTGTACTTGCGTTAATTCTGCCAAACGGAGCTCTCACTGCGGCATGTTTTGTTTTCGGTGCAGTGCTTTCCGCAACAGCTGGATATGTAGGGATGCTTACGGCTACTCTTGCAAATGGGAGGACCACAAATGCTGCCATGAGGGGCATTGGCCCGGCTTTCAGGGTTTCATTTGCATCAGGTACCGTTATGGGAATGAGTGTCGTAGGCCTTGGTCTCTTCGGATTATCTCTTTCATTTATACTTCTTGGTTACATCTTTACAGATCTGGATTTGCTTACAACTGTAAACATCGTTGCGGGCTTTTCATTCGGAGCTTCATCTATCGCTCTCTTTGCCCGTGTAGGCGGCGGAATATTCACCAAAGCTGCTGATGTCGGTGCAGACCTTGTAGGCAAGGTAGAAGCCGGTATCCCGGAAGATGACCCTAGAAATCCTGCTGTAATTGCTGACAATGTTGGAGACAATGTCGGAGACATTGCCGGAATGGGAGCTGACCTCTATGAATCCTATGTAGGTTCAATCGTTGCAACAATGCTTCTTGCAGCATCAACTGCAGCAAGTACTTTCCCTGGGGTCCCTGTTCTGAACGTTGTTATGGTCCCACTGATTATTTCAGCCATTGGTATTCTTGCATCTGTTGTCGGGACTTTTTTTGTCCGCACGAACAAGACAGAGGCTTCAGCAATTCACATGGCATTTAATATGGGGCTAATTGCTGCAATTGTTCTTACCGTCATTGCTTCATACTTTGTCACAGCCCAGCTTCTCGGAGAATACGGGTTGAATGTTTTCTTTGCAACGGTTGCAGGGCTTGTTGCAGGTTTCATCATAGGGCAGATAACGGAGCACTATACATCATATGACAAAAAGCCTACTCTCAGTGTTGCACATTCCTGTCAGACAGGTTCTGCTACAAATGTCATTACAGGTTTTGCAAAAGGAATGGAGTCAACTCTCTGGCCTGCTGTCGTCATCAGCATTGCAATCTATATCGCATTCAATCTCGCAGGACTTTACGGCATAGCCATTGCAGCTGTCGGGATGCTTGCAACGCTCGGGATCTCTCTCTCGGTTGATGCCTACGGTCCTGTAGCTGACAATGCTGGAGGCATTGCAGAGATGTCCCACCAGAAGAAAGAGGTACGCCAGATTACCGATACTCTTGATGCAGTAGGAAACACTACGGCAGCTATGGGTAAGGGTTTCGCAATCGGCTCGGCAGCTCTTACTGCACTTGCACTATTTTCCTCATATGGTATTGCAGTGGGCCTCAGTGCCATTGATGTTATGAACCCTAACGTATTCATCGGGCTTACAATAGGTGCAATGCTTCCTTTCCTTTTCTCATCAATGACCATTCTGGCTGTCGGAAATGCGGCAGGCGAAGTGGTGGTTGAAGTGAGGAGACAATTTAAAGAGATTAAAGGCCTGATGGAAGGCAAAACTGATCCTGACTACAGCAAATGTATCGCAATCTCAACACATTCTGCTCTTAAAGAGATGGTTCCACCCGGAATTCTTGCAGTTATTGCACCTATTCTAGTCGGACTTGTACTTGGTGCCGGGGCTCTTGGTGGACTCCTTGCAGGTTCCGTAGTTTCAGGTTTCATGCTTGCAATCACAATGTCTAATGCAGGAGGTTCCTGGGACAATGCAAAGAAATACATTGAACTCGGAAACTTCGGCGGAAAAGGTTCTGATGCTCACAAAGCAGGTGTAACCGGTGATACTGTAGGTGATCCTTTCAAGGATACAGCAGGTCCTGCAATCAACATCCTCATTAAGCTCATGAGTATTGTGGCTGTTGTGTTTGCACCTTTGTTTATATGATTTTCTTAACTTTTCCCTTTTTTTCTTTTTTATTTTTTGTCTGCTTTTTAACTTATTTTGGCCTGTTTTACTTTCCAGTGTTTCTTTTGCTTAAATCTATGGAGAAAAGTATTTTCTGTGTGTTTCTGATTGCTTTTTTGAGTGCCTGAAGAACGTGCCCTTTCTTCAGCACTTCAGTTTTTCTGGTTTGATGGTTTGTAATCTGGTTCGTAAATTAATCCTTAGCCCAAGCCCCTTACGTATGGGAAAATGCCGGAACAAAAATAATATAGCACCAGCTCTGCGTTCTTTCCTGTCCCATAGGCAAGCTTCTTGTTCACACGCGATGGTTATTTATGTATTGAATAGCCAAAAAGGAATACAGTTTCCTATCTGATATTCATCAAATATATATCTTTCTGTTCTATACGAGATTCTTGAGAAATTCCCTCCTTTAACCAAAAATAATCTTTCAGGGAAAATTCAGCTTTCTAAATTTTGATCTAATTCTCTAAAAAAATTAGACTCATGCTCTAAATAAACAAAAAAAGGATTTGTGTGGAGGAAGAATTAATCCGCCTTTAAAGCAGCCCTTCTTTCGGAAAGGAGAGTTCAGTTAACTCCCCTTACCTGAAGCAGCTGGAAGTCAATATCATCAGGAATTGTAGCAAGGAACACAAAGGTATTGTATCCCAGTTTCTGGACTTCTTTGATTGCATTGGCCTGGTTCTCATCCAGATCTCTTGAGTTACTTACTATGCAGAAAGACTTCCTGTTTCCGGTATTCACAAGGAAGTTAAAGGCCGTCCCATAGGTATTGAGGAAGGTGACCAGATCCTTAAGTTCATCCCAGCTATTGCACATATGGAGGTTCCTGGACCCCATATTTTCCACATACCAGTCCCGGCTAACATAGGAGTAGGATGCATACTGTTCATTCAGTTCATCAAAAGCCTTGATGATTTTGTTAAGGTCTTTTTTGAGGTTTACCCATTTCCAGTTCTGTGTTGTGAAATAGCGGCTTGCCACTATCTCAAAAATTGACTGTTTATCTTCCTTTTCGAGTTTCATTTTCTCACATCTCTCTTTTTGCCTGATTTCAGGTATTCAGAATATATCATCCTGGGCATAACTCCGGTTGAAGCGCAGTGCAAGTTCGGCTTTTTCCAGTTCTCTTCCAAGATATGCAGCGTGATCCAGGCGCGAGACCAGCTCGAGTTCAAGCAACGTATCCATAACCTCCCTGGCACTTTCTCCTGCAACCGCGGCTTTCTCGTGTTCGGCTACAATC
>DUGS01000193.1:433-719 GCA_013331265.1 Methanosarcina sp. | reverse complement strand
GGGACTGTCAGGGCGCCTCCGTTTTTCCTTTATGCAAAGGAGGTCGATACCAAGGTCCTTTGGGGAGCTTTCCCTTATCCTGCAGAGCTGCATCATTTCAGAGGCTTTTTTCAGTTCTCCTATTGAGCCCTGGGCTTTATCGCTGTATTCGGGGGTAAAAAGGATGCTTGCTCCTGCTTCTGCCCCTATTCCGCAGAGTGTGGCATTTACTCCTATCGTATCCACATCCATGAGTTCCGTTACATTGCCAGCTCCAAAAAATAACGGAATTTCAGGATACCTTCTG
>DUGS01000193.1:0-201 GCA_013331265.1 Methanosarcina sp. | reverse complement strand
TGAAACTTATAGTAGCGCACGATAGATTCGGTTATATTATGGCCTACAGGGTCAAGGACAGGGTCGGCTATAATTTTTTCAATCCCTAGACTGCGGGCAGCTTCTATATTTCTCACCAGGCTTTCCAGGCAGTTTCCTTCATCTGGAATTATTACTGCTGCAACGCCTGCCTTTGCAACCGCCGGGCCTGCGGTTTCCATG
>DUGS01000138.1:24180-28468 GCA_013331265.1 Methanosarcina sp. | reverse complement strand
GGAAAACCCATACAGTTTGATTTCACAAAGAACGCAACCTGTGTTATGTATGTTGGCTTCGATGCAAAGAAGACTGTTGGTAAGACAACAACCATTTCCGAGCAGCTGAAAAATAAATCCTCACTGGTTTCCCCGTTGTCTGAAGGAGAGGTCTACAGGTACTTCAATGTCTGGGTTGGAAACAGCGGGTTTGCGACTTCAAAGAACATAGAAAATCCGACCATCTGTTTCAAAGTTGAAAAGTCCTGGGTCCAGGATAAAAAGATAGACCAGTCTTCTATCGCTCTGAACAGATACAGCGATAAAAAATGGGAGCAACTGCCAGTCAGCCTGTTAAAGGAAGATAGCAAATATCTGTACTTCACAGCTGATGTCCCGGGATATACTTTCTTTGCAGTAACAGGGAAGGCAAACACAACTCCTGAAGAAGCTGTGACTGATATAGAGCCTGATAATAAGCCTGACAACTCTAAAGATAATGCAGGAGATACAGGATCGGAAGCTGGTACAGAATCCAATGCAGGAGATAAAACACCTCTACCGGGATTTGAAATTGTTTACGGAATAGCCGGTCTGTCTGCTGCATTCCTGTGCAAACGGAAATAAAAAACTGAAGCCGAAAAATAACAGAGTCAGCATATGAACAAAATGGGTGAAGGTCTCAACCTCCACCCTTATTTCCGTTTTTTCACTTTTACTTTTCATGTGTTTTTACATTCTTCTTTTGTTTACTATCTTTCAATTACTCATTTTTACTCTAAAATTCCCTTTTCAAAAATCATAGGATAAAATAATATTAAATCTGAAAGTAAAAAGACCTTAATGAGATTGGTTTTATTGGGTGGAGCACTTGCCTCTGATAAATAGCATATAAGGCTGATTTTGAAGGATCAACTGTTAGCTTGTTATTGTGAAAGCTAATCCTAAACCTCGGAAAAGAGAATATACGGAAATTATTCAAGTAGAATGATATTGATTTTCTTTTCTTTATGTACTTTTATAGTTATTATTCTGACATTATTTTCTAATAGATTTATATTATTTCATGTTTATTTCATCTTGGGAATATAAATCATAATAATAAATAATATCAGACGTGGGGGATGCAAATAAACCGAGTAATTACTCTATTTTTAGCCTTACTGGTTCTTATATCTGGATCAGGTATCGTAACTGCAACAGAAATTATTGTCCAGCCGGGACAATCAATACAGGATGCATTGAATCGTTCGGTTTCAGGGGATGAGATTGTCATAAACCCAGGAAACTATACTGAGAATCTCAGGATAACAACAAGCGATCTGATTATTAAATCCGCTTCCGGGAGTCCTGAAGATACAATGGTAACTGCGAATAATCTGGCGACTGCAAATTATCTGGGTAAGGATGTATTCTATATTGAGGCAAATAACATAACAATTACAGGGCTCGGCATTAATGGTGCAGGAAATGACCGTGCAGGGGTTTATCTGATTAGATCAAATAACTGTACCATCGAAAATAACAAGTTTTTAAATGACGCTCTTGGAATATACCTCAAAAATTCAACTCATAACCTTATTCTCAATAATACGGCAACAGTGGGTAAGAGAGCAGTTAATGTTGAAAGATCGAACTATAACACAATCTCCGGGAACAATGTTTCGAATCAGAGGTTCGGAATTTATCTACTTGTCTCCGAGGGGAATATAGTCTCAGATAACACGGTAAGTAAAAGCATGGATCACGGAATTGTCCTGGAAAGCTGCAGTAATTCCAGCCTTGAGAATAATATTGCAAGCTCAAATGAGGATTTCGGTATTCATCTGGTTGGTTCAAGTAACAACAACCTGACAGGAAATACGGCAGATTCAAACCTCGTTTATGGCATCCATCTGGTGGGTTCAAGCGGTAACAACCTGAAAAACAACACAGCATTAAATAACGGCAGAGGTATTTTCCTGTTAAGGTCAGGCGAAAGTATACTCTCGGGTAACACGGTTTCAAATAACAGAAATGGTATCCTGCTCACATCTTCTGGAAACAGTAGTGTATCAGAGAACACAGCTTCGCAGAATAACGTTTCCGGAATATCTATACTGAATTCTACTAACTGCAATGTAAACGAGAATATACTGTCTAATAATACACTTGGAATAGATCTGGCTTTCTCAAGCAACAGTACTGTCCTTGATAACAGTATTCAGGACGGGAGAAGAGGGCTTAACCTGCAGGACTCCAATTACAATACGCTCTTGAACAATACAGCTTTGAATAATAGATACGGAGCCTACCTGCTGCGTTCGAGCTGGAATACATTTGTAAACAATACGGCAAGCGAAAGCAATGACCATGGTATTGTTCTCGAAAACTCAAGCAATTATAATGACCTTGCCAACAATATCGTAAGTTCTAACCGCGCTTATGGTATACACCTCACAGGTTCGAATAACAATAACATAAGCAGCAACGAAGCCTCCAATAATACCAGAGGAGTTTACCTTATGGGGTCGAACGGTAATACTCTTTCGAAAAACAAAGTCCTGAATAATGGAGAGTACGCAGTCCTGTTAGCTTATTCTTCAGGCAACAATATCTCGGAAAATGAGGCTTCCAATAGCAATAGGGGCATTCACCTGAGCACTTCCAGCGACAATATGCTTACAGGCAATACTATTGTCTCAAACGGCGTTTCAGGTATACATATGGCTTCAACAAGCAACAATAATACTTTCTTTAATAACTATCTGAACAACAATGTTAATGCAGATGTTAAACAGGGAAGCACCGGAAACATCTGGAACACAACAAAAACCGCAGGCACAAGCATAACAGGTGGACCATATCTGGGAGGCAACTTCTGGGGAAAACCTGACGGAACGGGTTTCTCGCAGACCGCAGCCGATGCAGATGGAGACGGTATTGCCGATGTAGCGTTCAATATCTCGAACAGCGGCTATACGGATTACCTCCCACTTGTATCTGCCTCTGAAACACAACAGCCCACAGTTCCAGAAAATATAACGGATAACCAAACAATGGATAATCAAACGGCAATATTCACAGTTGAAATAGATAATGACGAAACGGAAGCCGCCACCAATGGAACGGAAACAACTACTCACGAAAACGAAACTACTCACGAAAACGAAACAACTTAAAATGAGACTACAATAAACAAAACCGGGTTTAATATAAGGTTCGGCTAACAGTCCGTAACTGAATAATTCAATCAACGTTAAAAAAGGCTGGATGGAGGTATAGCTCCTTCATCTTATTTTTTCCCATTTTCTTATTTTTCTCACTATCTGTCTACAAGTTCCAGCCTTTCTGATCCGCCTTTTACTGTTATTTCCAGAACCAGACCTGTTCCAGCAGCATAATATTTGTTTTCCTCTATGCCAGTCTCAAGTGGAGTCCATTCTTTTGTTTTCAGGCAATCTTCAAAAGAGCCATAAGCAACGGTAACAGTTTCGTTAAAAGTGATAACTTCAGCCATATCTTCGGCTTCACCAGCCAGGTATTCCTGCCGATAAGTATCACCTACCTGAGGATTCCCTTCCATTATAATTCCTGGCTGAGCTCCATCAAGTCCGGCTTCCCATGAGCCTGCGGTACTTACAACCTTACCCTCATCATATTCTCTCGAATCTTCCCCGAAGTACCAGACATTGCCGTCTTTGTCCTGGGCATACCAGTCAAAAGTCTCTTCGGCCAGCTCCCCGTCTACAAATTCCCGGTCCCGGACAATGATCGTATTTATTCCCATTACTTTCTTTGTCTCATTGGTTACAAAAACCTCATCTCTTATTGTTTCGTCTTCAGACTCACCTTCATAGACAAAAGTTGTGCCTGGGGTCAACGGAAAGTATGGGTTGTCTATAACCTCAACAAACTCATCAGTGCTTATGACAGGATTGTATCCACTTTCTCCTTTTGTCTCCCCTACTCTTTCAGTTGTTCCTTCAGTTGCTTCTTCAATTGCACCTTCAGTTGTTCCTTCAGTTGCTTCTTCGGTAACTTTGCCTTCTGTTTTATTCATAGTATCTTCTTCAGGTACATTTTGAGAACAACCTGAAGCAGATAACATTGCCGCGATAAGCACTGCCGTTACAAAAAAACTGAATCTTTTAATGCTCTTCCCCCCATTTTATAAAGAGAGTATTAAATTAAGCTTGCGTAAAAAGTCTGGAGAAAAATAAGTTTTACTTTTTTCCCTTTAACTTTCCAATTACACCAGAAAAGTCAAGTTCAGTTTTGAATTCCGTTTCATGATTCTCTTTTTCATACTCTTTTTCATGCTCTTTTT
>DUGS01000138.1:20976-23986 GCA_013331265.1 Methanosarcina sp. | reverse complement strand
CTCTTTTTCATGCTCTTTTTTTTCCACGTGTTGCATTCTTTTGTCTATTAGATACTCTCCAATCGGTGTTACAAAACCAACTAGAATTCCCAGACCCATAAAAATATACATTACAGTGAAAATTTTTCCCAGATCCGTTTGAGGTGTAAAATCTCCATATCCTACGGTTGCGAGCGTGATGACTGAAAAATATAATGAGTCAAGCAGGCTCCAGCCCTCAATAGTATGGTAAAAAAGAGTGCCAGTAATAAGAGTTAGCGTAAGAAGGTACAGAAGGGATCTGAACTTCGGGTCCTTAAGCAGTATGCGTAACGCCCTAAAAAGCATCACTATCGTAAAAAGAAATGGTATTGTAACCTTTTCCCCCTCCTTCTACCCCTTATACTGCTTTATCCCTTCTTATAGTTCTGAAAAGATATAGAGCCTTTCCCTCCTAATATTTCATCTTTCAAGGATTAAAAAGGCATCTATGAAGATAATAAAACAGTGGTTTACTCTATTTACAGAGTAAACTACCGGTAATCAAGAACTGCCAGCTCTTAAAAACACCGGTAATCGTTGCGGTCCCATTTCTTGAAACCTTTTCCCAGGAGATACAGGGCGAAAGGAACCAGCAACAGGTCCATAAACGCGTAGTACGAACCGAACATGGATAGAACTATATTTATTATCAGGATAGGCACGACTGAAAGCGTATAAAGGGCAAAAGTCTTTGCATTGTAAAGGTTAATAGACGGGGAAAGTCCGGTCAGATAAACAAGTACTGCAACCATATAAAGTGAGATCGTAAGGAAGAGCAGCAGGGACGGGATCAAAGATGAAGGTTCATTTTTAAGGGCAAGCAGTGTAAGGATTATCAGTGGAACCAGATTAAGGATAAGATAGCTGTTCAGTTTGCTCCTTATCATATCAGATACCTTCAGGGGAAGAAAGGTGTAAGAAGCAAAAATATCGTACTCGGTAAGCCAGTTATACATTGAAGATGAAAGCACACCCAGTACCAGAGCAAAAAGCGTAAGAGTACTTAAAGACGGCATAACCCTCTCGAGAGAAGACAGCAGTATCCAGACAAGTAGAAGAGGAAGCACGAAAGAGAATATAATTTTCCCGAGCCCTCCTTCACTTCTTTTAAGATCAAGAGAATCCTTTGCAACAAAGGCTGCATACCTGTATGAACCCATATACCTGCATATTTTTGAAAAAGAGTTTGAGAAACTCTTCCGAGACTGTGGAAAATCAATTTTAAGGAAAATAATAGATAGGGCTGAAGGAACAAAAATCAGAACACCAGAAAACGTGAGCTGGGTTTTGGAAGGGTCAAGGAAAAGGGAGAGACTTGGCAGGCTATAAAGAGTGTAGTAGCTCAGATTTCCGGAGACATAGAGCAGGAGAATGGAAGAAATAAATAGGCAGAGAAGCGAGATTCTCCCTGAATGAGCATAAACTGTGGATAAGAAAAACATTATAGAGATTCCGATCGCAAAGGAAAGGGAAAGGGTCAGAACAAGAGTCAGAAGAGTCGAAGGAGCACTGAACATTCCAGCAGGGACAAATTCTGCAGCAAGGGCAAAGCCTGCAACAAAGGGCAGGATATAGAGAATAAAATAGTATACGATATCTTTTCCAAGGAAATTAGCAAAAATTAATCTTTCCGAAACCGGAAGCACCCGTGAAGAATATGCAATCAGGCTTGCCTGCCCGAAACGGCGGTTCATGAATTCGCGGCCCATGAGTCCGAAAGCGCCAATCATAGCTCCCACAAGCAGGAAAAAGTAATGCATTCCGAGTGCTATCTGGGCATCGGTAACTATCTCTCTGAACACGGGCATGGCCAGGCTTACAAAAAATGTAAATAAGAAAATAAAGACAGGAAAGAGAACAAAACCGCTGTGCCCAAAGAAACTTGAGTGCATTCTCCACTCTTCTTTGACCATATATTTAAAGACGTCAAACATAAAATCCCTGCAGTCATTGTTTTTGATGATTACTGTTTTTTACACTTGCGATTTTTTTACTTAATTCCTTTATTGTGGGACTGTGAGTGATACTATTTGGGATTGTGAAATTGTAAAATACTGTGAAGTGCTGTAAGGAGTCAAGCAAAAGAGTATAAAAGATGTTTCAGGCTGGGGCAGAAATCACTTTTAGGGGTTTTTCCAGAATATCATCTGAGACTCCTTTCCGACTACTGACAAGATCCAGGAAGAAGCCTTCAAAGTTTCTGCCCTGAAGTTTGGGGTCGTCAAGACGGCCTGTATAGACTAGCTTTCCTCTGTAAATGATTCCTATGCTTGTGCATATTTCTTTTGCAATTTCAAGAATATGCGTGGAAATGAAGATAGTCCCTCCTTTATTTACATAACTCCGCAAGAAATCCTTGACTTTCTTCTGCATTACAGGATCAAGGTTAATAAGCGGCTCGTCGATAATAGCAAGTTCGGGCTCATGCAGGAAAGCCTGGGCAAACATAAGTTTCTGCCTTGTACCTCTTGAGAGGTCCTTGCATAGTGAGTTTTTCTGGTCCGTAAAGTCGAAGAACTCAAACCATTTATTACAGACTTCTTCATAATGTTCCATTTTCCGGATTTTTGCAACAAAATGAAGGTATTCTTCTGCTGTCAGAAAACTTGGGGGAGTTTCCTGCTCCGGAATTACGCCTACAAGTTCCCTGACTCGAAGGGGATCTTCTAGAACGTTTATCCCGTGTACTTTTAGAGTACCGGAGGTTGGCTTTATCTGCCCTGTAAGCATTTTGATCATAGTCGTTTTTCCGGAGCCGTTTGGACCCAGAAGCCCAAAAAGCTCACCTTTTCTGATAGAAAGGTCCACATCGTCTACTGCTTTTGTTTGTCCGTAAAATTTAGAAAGACCCTTTACTTCAATCATATTTCAGGCTCCTTCAAGGCTGTAGTGCTCCAGCAGTTAAATGTTTTTCAATAGATACTCTTTATATATTTTTAAACCTTTCTATTTTCCAATTATATACACGGTTATGTGAAAATATATACAC
>DUGS01000138.1:0-20746 GCA_013331265.1 Methanosarcina sp. | reverse complement strand
CACTGTTATGTGAGAAAAATGACTCTTCATCCAGAATTCTATGTCCGTAAAGCCTTTATTTTAGAATGACTGGTAATTTTTAGGGCATAATAGTGAATTAATCTTTGTCATATATATTAATTAGTTCTCTATATGACTCTTTTATAATTATTTTGTATATTATATATATAGGGATTGCGAGTACCATCCCGAGAGGGCCTAAGAGCTTGGATGCGGCAAGAGTCAGGATTACACTTAAGAGCGGGCTAATATTCACTTTTTCCGATATCATGAAAGGAATAAGGTAAAGGTTATCGATAACCTGGGAAATAATGACAGTTATTACTGCAAAGAGAGCTGTCATCGGACTGTCGATATAGCCCACAATAACCGGAGGGATTGCCCCCAGAATAGGGCCAATATAAGGGATGATATTTAGAAAACCTGCGAGAATACCCAAAAAAAGCCACCCATCAAGGCCTGCCAGAGAAAATCCTATACAGCAAATCAGACCTACAATGGCCGACTCAAGCAGTTTAGCAATGAAGAAATCCTCCAGTTCACGGCCTATACTTTTTAGAGCCCTGAAAATTCCATCCGCGTGTTCAGGAGGAGCGTAAGCCTGAATGTAGTCTCCTATTCTATTATAGTACTTGAAGTACATACCAAACATGAGAGGAATTACCAGCACTCCGGTAAAAAAATAATAAGAAACCATCGAAACCAGATTTGTAATCCCTGAAAAGATTGTATTTCCTATCTTTTGCAGGTCCTCGGGTTTAATTACACCGGAATCCGCAAGTTTTGAGAGGTCGGACTCATGTTCGGAAAAAAGGGCTGCAGCTCCACTTGCGTAGTCCTTCTGTATGTTACTGAAATCCCTTATAAAGACTCCGAGGCCCTGGACCTGGCTGCTAAGAAGTAAAAGGAAAGCAAGCCCTGCACCTGTAAGCAGGATTAAACCCACTGCTTTTCTATTGCAGTTCGGAAACCTGTCCATGCACCTGTTGAATATCTCTCTCGATTTTTCCGCAATCAGGATCAGGATTGCTCCCGCAATAAGAACTATGAAAATGTCCTCAAAATAGAAAAGTATTGCAATCAATAATATGAAAAGTATAGTTGTCAATGTCAGAAACTGCCATATGTTTTTGTTAGTACTGAGAGGCATGAGTTCCTACCTTTAAATTTCGACTGGTTACTATTGATTTAAAATTTTTAGTATCTAGATAGTTACCTGAAATTATAAATAATAGTTCCTTTAAGTCCGTAAATATCTATATACGAAATTAAAAATTTGTTCTGCATTGACCGGAAAAAAGAGCTTTTTTCTCTTCTTTCTCTTTTCTCTTCCTTCTTTCTTTTCCTTTCAGACTTTAATCCTATCTCCATAAAAACTTTCGGAAGCAAAGTTACTGCTTCCAGGGGTCAGGGAATTTAATTCGCTGGCAGTTTCACTTAAAAAGAACATAAAATCTGATTTTATCCTTAAAATAAGCTCTTCTGGATGGACACAGCAAAAAAGTGTTGGTTCGCCTTCAATTATCCTGACATAGCCTTTTTTCTCCATCCGTCTGAGAGTTCCATAGATCTTGGACCTCGGAACTCCCGTATTTTCGGCAATTTCGCTGGCTTTTGCCTGCATCAGGCAGACAAGTGATGCATAGATCTTGGCCTCGTTGCCAGTAAAACCCAGTTTCTGAAGGTTCTCAATAAGATTTAAAGTCATTCAAGTTTCCTCCATCTTTCACGTGTTGAGCTGCTCTATTTGGCAGTCTTCATTATCTAACGGTTCCTTTCTCTCAAGAATTTGATATATCTAAAATTCTCCATTCCTGGATGCAGTCACCTTGTTCCGGCTGACCGGCTGGCGTCTATTTTTCGCAGGATTTTTACCATGGTTTCAAGGCTATTCATAAAATTCTCGACATCTGTATCATCAACAAACCGAAGGATTTCATCAGCCATTTCGGTAGTTATTTGGCTCAAGCGATTGTAATATTCAAGCCCCTTTTCAGTAAGGGAAACAAGCACCTTTCTTCTGTCCCCAGGGTCAGTTTTCCGGAATACGATTCCTTTTTTTTCAAGGTCATCAACCATCCTCGTCAGGCTGCTTTTTTCCATTCCTGTGTACTTTCCAAGAGTAGAAGGCATAATTTCTCCTTCTATTCCTATAATTTTGATTACCATGGGCTGGTTCTTGCTCAGCTCCTTAAACTTACCTGCAATTTTTTTCTGAAAGGTCTGCTCAAAAATCAGGTTATCGAGAGTGTCTCTTTCTGTTGATAGAAGGATTATCTTACTCAGTGTTTCCTCATCCATTTTTTTAATCATCCCTTTTTGCCGGACTTTACTGGACCTTAACGGGCCCTTGCCCGACCTTTGCCCGGAAAATGGTCTGTGATTTTCAGAATATAACGAGTTATCATACATAAATTGATTTTTCAATTATACGAAATATTATAATTGATTTCTCAACAATTGATAATTCAACTACTCTTTTGTTGTATTTATACATTTCGGCACTTTATTAGTAAAGCATTAAAATGTAAAAAAGTGCATGGAAAACACACACTTTATAAAATATTGGCCCGCTTTTTAATTATTTATTCAGAGAAGGCTTTTAATTCCTTCCTTCCGTTAATTCCGTAATTCACAGTTATCCCCACTAAAAGTACAGCTAAAGAACAGTACTTTTGGACAGAAATCCTCTGTGAGTTGAGTGGCCCTATTTGTATTCTTTGTTTTCCAGGTTTTCTTTGGTAATCTTTTTTGCATGAAAGTTCAGGTTAAGGTTTATGTCTGTACTATCAATTATAATGCCTCTTGATCCGTTTTTTCTCTTAGGGCATAATTCGTTCAAGATTTCATAATATATCGCCCGAGGAGGATTGTACGTCCTCTTCAATAAAATTTACTATCTTTTAAGATTTAAATTAGATTTTAAATCAAAAATAAGGTGTACTTTTTTTGGGGAAACTATTATCTAGCTTAATTAGCAGAAAAAATGGAAATAAGTTCCAGTTAAATAGTGAGTTTAAGAGGACCCTAAAAATATCTATCAACAGCCTGTTTGATGACGTTTCTCATTATAAAAAAATCAAACTGATGCTGACAGATAAAAAAGAAGGAAAAAAGAGAGAACGTGGACCCTGAAAAAGTATAATCTTTTTCCCTTATGTTTTTAATTGATAGCATTAGGTCGTATTTTTCATTTTTCTCCTTTTCTGCCCAAGGTCTGGATGGCGATCCACAAAATGCCAGCAGGATACACAAATCCTAACGGGGATGTCACCACATCTTTCTCCTCCAAACTGGCTCCTTTTGATTTGCTAACATTCCCAACTGTTTCGGGAGTGATCACTTTTTTCTGGCGGAGCGAATCAACTGTCGGGCTGTAAATAAGTGCAAGCTCATCAGAATTGGAATCCCCTATTAAATACGGAGTGTCACAGATTCCATCGCCATCGGTATCCTCGAAGATCCTGGTAAAACCACCTCTATCAGGCGTTGTCCAGCAGTTACCTCCCAAATTCGAACTACCTGCTATTTTTTTAATATAATCAAATTAGATGTAAATTAGACTTGTTTTTGAAATTTTCGAATTTTGCCTGAGAGCCTATCCTCTTCATCAAGTGCAGAAAGCAGGAAGCAATATAGATAAAAGGGCACGAAGCTGAGATCAAAGGTTCTTTCGTTCACGGAACTTTCATGGGCTGAGTTCTATGACGCTTAGACGATGGGAATAAGAGCATAATAAAGGAAAAACAGCAGCAAGACCTGGCTCAAGCCTTCCTTTACTTTTTTCCTTTTTTCGTAGGGATCTCTACTTGTTTTTCACCCATGACCTTCTCGATTGCCTTATGGAGTTCGGGATACCTTGAAATCAGTCCACTGGTGAGGATTTCATCAATTTCGGAACTCAGGGAACCCTTTCCCATCGGGCGGGTGAACTTTATGTAATTGAGGATCATTGCTGACCTGGGGGACCAGGCCCCTATCCGGGGGTTTTTCAACGCCTCATCAATTGCTTTTTCAATCAAGTCCCCGTCATATTCTGCGGTGGAAGCTCCGGCAGAACAGGAGCTGGGGATACTCGTCGATTCGGAGCAAGGAACAGGGGAAGCCCCTACAGTTAAAGTTTCCTGCCTGTTTTTTTGTTCCTCCAGTAGCCTTCTTAATTTTTCAGATGCACTTTCCCTTTTATCCATGCATTACACACTCCGATACAAACTATTATTAAATATTTCTAAGGCTTCTTTCCCACTTACCCGAATTTTCTTTTCCTCTTCCTCTTCAGTTCCTTTTTCCACTCTCTTTCCATGATGCCTGAATGCTTTTTTAAGGAGAAGCAAGCGGGTCAACTTCACAATTGAACGGGGTGTACCTCCGCTAAATTCCAGCACTATTTCTGCCGTGTTCCCTGAAAATGGATTCGTGACATTCTCGGCTATGGAACAGGATTCCGATAAAAGTGCCCACCAGCTTGAAATATCATCAGCATTCCACTTTTCCAGTTCGAAATTAAAAAACCTGCGGCAGGCATCATCTGCTTCAGGATTATCCGGGCTTTGTTCAAAGAGTCTTTTTACCTTTTTCTTTAAGGGAATGCGCCCTGTCAAAATGACCTTACAGGCCTTTTCCCCTGCAAGGATCCTGACATCCGCAAGGGAACGAAGGATAAGGAGACTGGTGCTGTCAAGTTTTTCAGCCTTATCTATCCAGACAACCGTGGTAATTCCGGCCTCCCTTAACTCAAGGAGCCTTGCAGCAAGCCTGTTCCAGACAAGGTCCAGAGTACGAGGAGCCTCATCAGTCGAATTAAGGTCTTTCAAAATCATTTTAAGGAGGCAGAGGGGAGTTGTTCCCGGATTATTTATTGGCGAAATGTAAAAGTCATTGCTGGAATTCAGGACCCTGACTGTAAAATCCCTTACACTGGTTTTACCCATACCTGCTGGGGCACAGATTGTAAAAATTGATGATTCCGGGAGTGACAGAAACAGGGCTATATTGTCGATTAAGCTGCCGTTAAGACCTTCAAGGTAGAGGCCATCGTCCACAATTCCATTATCAGTTAACAAAAGCTTCAGCTTTTTGCTGTCCCAGCCCAGATCCCTGCAATATTCATCAAGAGCCTGGGAATAATCCTTAAATTCTTCTTTTATTTCCTCTTCTAATTGATATTTTATTCTCGCATTTACCGGCACACTTTCATCCCTCCATGCCGAAAACACATATCTGCTGGTGGCAGGCTTTGTTTCAGGAAACTTTTGACATGACACTATTTCATTTACATCTATCATATTTACTTAAAAGTATATGGTGTCCTATTTACGTAAAAGTATATAGTATATTCTATAAACTTAACAGAACAATAATTTTTCCGGCCCTTCATGAGAAAAAATAGAAAACAAATCCAATTTTCCAACGAAGAGGTCCAGATCATAAAGGGAAGGGAGAAAACTATATAAAAAAGATGGGAGAATTAAAGTAGGAGAATAACAAGCTACAAAAAATTAGAGGCTTGGGATGGTAATAGCCGAGGGATATATACTGAATAAATATACAGGTAGTGTATACTATTTATATTAGTTGAATTCAGTAATAAAAGCCGAAGAAGCAAGATACAACATGAGAGATGCGATATGAGAAATGCGAGAACCCATGAAAGCCGATTTACAGAATTTTGAGATTACTGCCCATAACATCGGAGGGCTTACCAGTATATGCTTAAGCATAAAAGAAGGACTTAATGTAATTGAAGCTCCGAACGCATCAGGAAAAACCTCCCTTTTGCGCGCATTTCTTTTGTCAGTTGTGTCAGTTGGAAAGAGTAGAGACTATAGCCATATTCTTCATTCGGGCAGCAATTATGGTTTTGTTGAAATAAAAGATGCGAAAGGCAGGACTTTTAAGAAAGAGATATCTCGCATTCCTAAAGGCGTGCAAATAACAGGAGACCGGATCCTCGACGAAAAGCTGGAACCTCTTGTCCGCAGGTTTGCAATTGGAGGAAACAACAACGAGGTCCTTGTAGCTGTCCGTGCCGGGCAGAACATGAAGCAAATACTCCTTGAATATACAAATATAGACCTGCTCAGGGCAGAGCTGAATCAGCTGGAAGAGCAAAAAAGAAAACTGCTCACGGAAAAAGAAGATCTGGAAAGAAAGCTAACAGGTACTTCTCAGCTCCAGAACGCGTTTGAGGCAAAAAATGCAGAAATTGAAGCTCTCAAAGCCAGGCACCTGGAAATAAAAGAAAAACAAAAAGAACTGCAAGCAAAGGATAATATCAGCAAGGAGTACGAACACACAACCCAGCTTATCGGGGAAACCATGGGCTTGATATCCCGCCTCGAAGCCTCCATTTCTTCCATAAAACCCCGGATATCATTGCTGGAGCGCGAGTCAGAGAATTATTCCCAAAAAATTGATGCTGCAAAAATGGAAAAACAAGGGTCTTACGGCTTAATCAGCAGTTCGATTGCAGCTTTAAATGAAAAAAAAAATCAGTCTCGCTCCCAGATTGACACACTCTATCATTTCATCGATGAGATCGAAAAACAATTGAATTCTTCTTCCGGCTTCATTATGGATTCAGAAGAAACATCCGGTTCCATAATTGAAAGAGCATTTTTGGAGGAGACCATTACCTGTCCTCTTTGTGGGCAGACCTCTCTAAAATCAGCCATGGATAAACACAGAACCCAGCTGATCAACCTCAGGAAAGAACAGTTAAAAAACATCCACCAGATAGAACTCAAAATATCCGAGCTTAAGGAAGAAGAAGAAAAACTCAAGAGGATTGACAACGATATCCGGGAATACAAACAGGGCATATCCTCGACACACCTTGAACTTGCGTCTTTGAAAACGAGGCTTGCACAAACCACGACCCAGCTGGAGGCAGCTGAAGAAAAAAAAGAAAGACTCGAAAGCCTTGTTCTGGAACTTGAAAGTAAAATGGAGACAAGGTTCTCTGAAGTCACAAAGCAGTTCTCTTCGGTGAACCAGGCGATCGGGAGACTTGAGACCGAAATCAGCAGCATAGAAAAAAAACTCCAGACAAACCTGAAGTTCCGGGAAGGACTGGACAAAATATCAAAAGAACTTGAGTCCGCAGAAGAACGGATCATCACACTTCGCCAGGAAATCCGCAGCCAGGAAGAAAACATCAGGAAAAACTTCAATATGATCCTCAAAGAGGTATACGCTCAACTGAGGTTCAAAAACGTTGATTCAATTATCCTTGACCCGGACTTCGAACTGAAAGTGAGCAGAACCTCCGGGGACGGCAAAGGATATTTTGACAGGGAGTCGATAAAAACTCTCAGCACTTCGGAACTTGAAGTTGTAGGGCTGGTCTTAATGCTGAGCGGGTATATCACATACAGAGTAATGGAATTTTATCCGGTAATCATACTTGACGAGTTGACATTTCTGGATTTCCAGAGGCTGAATTCTTTGATAGAATATATCAGCAAAAACATAAAATCCGTTATCTTGACGACCCTTTCCGGAGAAAAAATTGCCAATGAAGTCCAGAGATACAGGTTAAAAGCCCAACCGCAGGAAAGTGTACTGAGGGGAAGGACTTCTTAAGGAATCCAAAATTTTAAGTTACGCAGGCCCAGTAAAATGAGGTAGAATGGCTGGCCAGATATGAAAGCTATTAAATCTGAAATATCCACATGCAAAATCTGCAATTTATTAAATTCGAAGCTGCTTGCCAGAGAGGAGACAAACCTCTGGATAGGTCATTCTTTTACAGGCAAGCACGATGATCCCATGAGTATCGAGTCCCTAACGGACAGGCTCAACGAAAGGATCCTTGAAGCCTATTATATAGAAAGTGCACCCGGAGAGGATCTCACTTTTGACGTTGGGGCTTTTTACAGGTATATCCAGGCCCGGTATATTGATCCGGCTAGAGAACTGGACCCGAAGACCTGGGAAATCGGAAATGCTATTTTCAGGAAGAGTAAACTGGACATCTACATGATTTCCAAAGTCTTCATAAATGAGAATGATATGAGAAAGCACATCAAGGAATGTCTGGGCATTGAACCTGAGGAAATCGACCAGAACTCCAGGGCTGTAAAAGACATCACTGCTTCTCAAAAATTCGCATTCACAATACTTGAAAGGGCAATGGGGAGAACTGTAAGAAGAGGAATAATTGAAGACTGCTTTTCCATAGAGATAAACATCCGCTGCAAAGAATGCGGGAAAGTATATCCTTTTTCCGACCTTTTAAAGCTGAGGAAAGGTTGTGCGTGCAAGGAGGGGATATAACGATCCGGGAACTTAAAATAATGGATGTACTCAATATTTTTGGAATGCTTCCCGCCAATCGCATCTCCGATTTTAGCGGAGTTGCGGAATCCACAGTCAACAATAAACTGAAAGAGATGGAAGAAATTGGGCTGGTGGAACTGTCCCCTACATCAACTCCTCTCAAAAAACAATGGATGTTGACAACTTTCGGACAGGTTGCCACCGATATCTTTAAAGAAAACAATTATCCTTATTTCATGATAGTGCCCGAAAACTTCTCGGAAAGTAACCGGGAAAAATACAATAAAATCTATGAAGCTCTCCTCATGGACTGGCACACATTCGAGGAAGTCCGGAAGATATCAAAAAGCACTAAGATGGAAGCAAAGATGTTTTTGAGATATATTCAATACCGTTACAACCTGGAAGAAAGCCTGAGCCACAAAAAAATAAAATATAGAATCTTTCAGGAAGAATGAATTATAGAGTTCTCCATGAGGAGCGACTTTACGCCCCCTTTCTGAAAAATCCTAAATAACTAAGGATGTTTTTAAGTTACGGAGCTCAAAAATGGACTCAATTTTTAAGGTCATTTTTTGCAGGCACCTCAACCTTTAGCTATTTCTATGCTGAGAACTCCGTTCTTTAAGGACGCAAGCCTGGGCTTCCCTTTCAGTTTTAAGGCTACTTTCCGGCCGATAAGGATGTGCCTACTGTAATTCCCGGCTCGTATGAACAGATGCCCGTTCCCATCCTTAAAGCAATAGCTAAGGATTATTTCCTCTTTTTTGGATACTTGTGGGATCTCTGTTAGGATTGTCAACTTGTGCTCGTCTTCGACTGCTTCCGTAATAGGTTCCTCACTCCTCTGGTAAAGTTCATTTTTAAGGTCTACCGTATTCAACATTTTGGATGAAAGCCCCTGTTGAGAACTATACCTTACCGGTTTTTTTTGCAAGCTGTGCTTTTTCTGGTCTTTTCGCAACCTTTGTTTTTTTTGTTCCTCTTTCCACCTGTACTTTTCTTTTCCCAATCCCCAAACAAATTTATTCCTTCCAGGGATACATGTGTGTTTCCTTTCTTCCGCCGGCACAGAGTTATCAGGTTCAGGTTTCTGCCTATATTCACAAATGTCCTCTTTTTTGGGATATACTTTTTTTTCCTGTTTCCATGCGGTGGGGTCAGGTTCGAAGAGTTGCCTGTCTTTTTTGAGCCCTGACTCATGCCCATGCTCGGATTCGGAGCTCTTTGTGACTTCCCTGCTTTCCGGTTTTTGTTCACACGCATTAGGTTGTGGTACGCATTTATCATATTTTAGCTCCGATCCTTCTTTTTCAATTTCGGATTCTTTTACAGGTTTGCCTCTTTCTTTCACAAATTTTCCCGCAGCCCTCATATAGCCTGAAGTCCTGACCTCCGGGGTAAGAGCCAGTGTCAGAGTATCGCTTTTCCCCATACTATTGTTTTTATCAATATCGATTCTTTTATTTCCGGTCTTCACCCCCATTCCTCCTGAGAAACCTTTTCCCTCAATCCTGCTATGCAGTTCATTGTTTTTTTTCCAGATCCTTCCCCCGGCCCCCGAACCCCTGTAAGGGTCAGGAGAGTGGATACATAAATCCAGAATTTCCAATATTTTCAGCTTCAAACTCAGTTTTGGAATGGTGTTTTTTGACTTTCCTGAAATCTTCCTGGCCATACCTGAGACTCTTCCTGACTTATATTGCAGCAACTTTTAGGTTCACAGCCCTTTGCATACATTTAGATCCTTTTGAAAGAGTCTTCTTTTGAAAGGTCCTCTATTAAAAAGAGTCTTTCTTTTGAATCTCCCTGATACAAAAAGGGCAAAATCAAGCCTGGAATACGAGGCATTCCCGAAGCTCTCAAAACAATTGCTTTTTAGCCGGAAAATGATAAATCAGTAAACAAGTTAGTAAAACTTGGAAAATAAAGGAACCCATAAGCAATCCCTGCTATTTTTTTATTCCGGAAAGTTTCCGTATGTTCATTTTTTGGCTTCATAGCTCTGTTCTTCCAGTAACCAATACTCAATTATCCTTCAAACTTCAAAACTTGATAAAACCGTTTCGATTGATTTTTTGAAATCCCGGATCCGTTCAACGTGCAGGAAAAGGGACGTCTCGTCCTGAAACTGGATACATAATTCATCCCTCTCCTTCTCATTATACAACCTTTTTTCCATTTTTACCGCTTTTACCTCTTCGGGCCTGAACTCGAAGAGAAAGCGCCTCAAGCCCTTATCCCAGGAAAAAATCCTGCGGTCAGTCACATAAATATACCCGTATTTCCAGGCTGTTTTCTTTCCCCGGTCAAAGCGGTATGAACCATAGGCTTTGTCAAGAGCTTTTTCCCCTTCCATAAAAGGAATGCCCTGGTTGTGTTCAAGAGCCCATTCCCTTGTAGTTTTATCCAGGCCTTCAAAGATCCCATATTTGAGCATTGTTTCCATTTCGGCCAGGGTTGCCACCAGGTTGAGTCCTATCAGAGGAACCCCTGCTATTGTTATGATAAGATCAGCCCTTAAAACCAGGCCTTTTTCCAGAAGCCTGTCAAGGAGGTCCACAAGGGTACAGGTATCGCGCTGTGGAAGCATTTTCAACTCCTTTCCATTTTCAGATTCCCTCAAGACTGACGAAACTGTAGGGGGCAAAGGGGCCTATAAAACGCACGCAAATTCCCTCTCGTTCATTGATCCGGTCCAGCAGCTCTCCAAGTTCCTGGACCTTGCTGTCCTGCACAAGGCAGGCGAGAAAGACGAAAAGTTTTTTTTGTTTATATTCCTCAGGTACGCGGGGTTTTTTCTCCTCTGAATGAACAGAATCCGAACAGTCCCGGATACGGGCTTCATACTCGGCTGCAAGTCCCGAAATAAGGGCTTCGGTTTCTTCGGCTATCTTCTGTTCCAGCCGTCTTTCAAAAAGGTAGGCAGTTCCCCTGGGAATACCTGTTAACTTTTCTTTCTGCGCCTGGAGCCCGGGGTTCTTTTTGAGGATTTCTCCAGAGAGAAGCTCCTGTTCATAGAAGATCTGGACCGAGTACTCTGCTTTTCCTTCAAAACGGGAGAGCTCCGCTTTGAGAGCAGCGTAGTTTTCCCCCAGCCATTCCGAGACAACTTCGTCATCGCCTTTAATTATGGTGCCAAAGGCAAAAGGAACGACAGTCCCGAACTTTTCAGTTGTCAGGTCCACGACCCTGATGTGTTCCAGAATCCATTCCATTGCTTCGTCCTCTCCGTCTGCAGTCTCGGGCCTGTCACTGCAGGCGTGTACAACTGCAGTGAGGTCCCTGTAAACTACCGTGTAAACCCTGGCCCCATTTACGCCGGCTTCTGCGAATTCCGCTTCAATGCCTCTGTTGAGAACCGAGTAAAGGTACCTTCCCTCGTTGTTCCTGTTCATCCGACTCCTCCTCTACCCATAATAAAGGATTCATAAACCTTTCAACCGCATCGCGGACAACTTCATCAAGCCCGGATATTACGGAATCAACTGCTTCTTCAAGTTCATTATCTTTTTTTATGGTTTCAAGAGCTTCTTTCAGGTCAAAGAGGGCTTCCCCTACCCTTTCAATTTCTTCGTACTTCAGGTTCCCGTTCTCTATTCTATTTATTACCTTTCTTTCAAGCAGTTCCTGAATGATTTCAACGAGGGCGATAACAAGCCCCAGCAGCCCTTTTTTCAGGTTGTTTTCATCAATATTAATCGACATACTTTTGCCTTTTAATCTTCAACTGAAGTACCCCGTTTCGGAATGTCTGTTCAACTACCGGGCCCGTCTTTTCGGGAAGTTCCATTGTCTGGAAGTAATCTCCCGAAGCAATCCTCAGGACATTACAATCAATTTCGGTTTTGATCCTGCATTCCTCTTCATTAGGGACCTGGACAGTGACGTATATGTAATCCTTTTCTTTTATGATGTCAAAGATAGGCTCTATCTCGGGCTTGATTTTTAGTTCTGCTGCTTTTCGCCTCCCTTTTACAGTGTCAAGGCTGTAGCCGGCACTTATTCCGGGTCTGAAAGTCCATTGTTTATCCAGCCTGTGTTTTATGTCCTGGTCGGTTTCCTCAATTCTTACCCGGAATTCGGGCGAGACCTCTTCCATCCTTTTGATTATTTTTTCCAGGCCGGGCATAAAGCCCTTTGCTATTTCTTCCACAAGGCCTGTATCTTTTGCAGGTAACTGGCTTCCGGAAACATTCCGTGTGTTTTGAAAACCTCGCTTCCTATTATTATTTTTCTGATTCATGTTCACTCCCAACTTTTCTGCACGCTTCACCCTTTCCAGCTCTTCTATAAGGTTCAGTCCTTCTAACTCTTGTGCATGCTTCACCCTTTCCAGCTCTTCTATAAGGTTCAGTCCTTCTAACTCTTGTGCATGCTTCAATCCTTTCAGCTCTTCTATAAGGTTCAGTCCTTCCAGCTCTTGTGCGTTCTTCACCCTTTCCAGCTCTTGTGCATTCTTCACCCTTTCCAGCTCTTGTGCATTCTTCACCCTTTCCAGCTCTTCTATAAAGTTCAATCTTTCCAGCTCTTGTGCATGCTTCAATCCTTTCAGCTCTTCTATAAAGTTCAATCCTTCCAATTTTTCTGCATTCTTCACCCCTTCCAATTTTTCTGCGTTCTTCTCCCCTTCCAATTTTTCTGCATTCTTCACCCCTTCCAGCTCTTCTATCCGCTTCAATCGCTTTTCTATCTCTTTCAATTTCGATTCCAGGTTCTCGCTTTCAAGCTCACCGTTTCTTTTCATTCTCCACCTCCTTGTTATAAAAGTTATATAGTTATTCTAGTTTTAGAGGAAAACAGCCGGGACTTACGTGATTGAACTGAAAAATCAATAACAACAATCCTTCAACTCTTTAAATCATATAAACTACAATAACGTCTGTAGTGCCTGATTTTTTACATCAAGGTGTAAGTCCCATTACTTCTTCACTTTCAGTTTTCAAGCCCCTTATTCTTCTTTATTCCTCTATTTTATCCAGGCTTAATCCAGTTTTTTCTTGATGTCTTCAACGGTTTTTGTCCAATCTTTGCTTTTCTTTTTTTCAAGCCAGTTCTTTTTCAGCCTGTTCAACCTTCCAACCCATATCTTCTTTTCTTTTCTTTTTGTCCACTTTTCCTTTGACATGTTCCATTTTTCTATCCATTCTTTAACTTTCTTCTGCTCAGTCCAGCTTTCCCTATCTTTTCTTTTTCCATCCTTTCTGGAAATACCAAACATGATTTAACCTCGCTTTTTGCTTTGCATTTTACCTGTCTGTTCCTAGTTTCAGTCAACCTGATCCAGTTTTCTCTTAATCTCTTCCATTTCCCGGTCCATTCTTTCTCTTTCCTGTTCTCTTTCGAGTTCTCGTTTTCTTTTCATTTCACGTCTTTTCTTGAAAAAACCAAACATAGCTTTTCACCTCTTGTCTCTGTTTTCAATCTATTTTTTTATCCTGTAATAGTAAAGGCCGGACCCGGTCTTTCAGGGGGCTTGTCCAGCCGCAGATCGGGCAGCCTTCGTTTATCAGGAGCTTTTCATCTCTTCTGTTTCCGCATTCCGGACAAAGGGCAAACGTTGTTTCTGTCTGCTGCCAGCCCGGAGCTTTCAGGTTGGTCCCTGAAGGAAACTCGAGACCATATCTGGCTGCGGTTTCGAAGGAAGAAAGGGATGCGGTTATTTTTATTCCCAGGAGTTCAGTCCCTCCTACGGAAACCGAGATGTCGGCATTGAGAACGAGCCCTTTGTCCAGAATTCTATCAATTATGTCAACAAGTGTACCCCTTTCTCTCATCACGGGCTCATAGTTTGTTTGATTCATGCGATTCATTCCTCTGTGCTTAGCCCGGAAGGGCCTGGATTGAAAGGAAAGCCAGGGGAAAGGCGGTCCATAAAGCCTGTACACCAGGCCCCGGCTTCTCTGGCAAAAGATTCGGTTTCAGAACATCCTGCTCCGCCTGAGTTTGTAATAGGCCACATATCTCCTGTACAGGCATCTCGGTCGCTCCGAACTTTTTTTGTTTTCCTCTTGCTTTGCTTTCTCGATCATATTGGACCTTTGCCTGAATGCATCTCTTCCGATGCAGATTTTGTTGCAGAAATTTGCCAGGTCCGAAAAGTCCTGATCCGGAAGCAGGGACACTTTTGTGCTTTTTTTTAACTTTTCTGCGTACAGGAGGTCAGGCACCATTTTATTTTTTTGAGGTTTTGCCGCACAGTCGGAAAAATAATTTGAGGGGACCAGAGAATATGCGAGAATAAGCCGCCCTTTCCTTATCGCTCTCCCCCTGGAGACAATTTTTCTCCTTTCTAATTTTTCCCGGTTTTCGGCAAGGATAGGAGCCACAATTAAGGCCTTATTCTCAACCTGGGTATCTGCGGCCAGATTTTGCTTTATGACCATGGCTCGGAGATGCTCCCTATGTCCCGAAAGTTTTTCCAGATGCGAGGCTTTTTGCATCCTCATCACCTGCCGGGCAGCTTTTATCCTTTTTTCTCCCTCTTTCCTGTTGTATAGTCCCCTGATTTCTCGTTCTGACAACACAATTTCACCTCATATCCACCTGTTTTCCTATACTCCTTCCAGCAAAGCCCTCCCCTTCCGCACATTTAAACCCTTTTTATAGCCACAGCTGAAGCTACTTATCAGCGCTTAGCATATTGTATCAGCGGATAGCTACCGTATGGCGGGAAGCACCAGGCCGAGTTGTTCACAGGAAAGAAACATTCGCATTCAAAAGCTTCTGTACCTGTTCAAGCTGGTTCATAAGTTCGGTTTTTCTGGTATTGTAAGCTTCTTCCGAGATATCTCCAAACTCGTAAAGCATGCGGTTTTCCTTTATCTCGTTCCTGATTATTTCAGGATCATACAACTCTTTGTAAGCCAGGTCTTTTACCAGTTCCAGTGTGGAGAACAAATTCAGGCCCGGAACGGAAACCCCCATCATACTCATGAGAATGTCGTCGAATAGAAACATTATCTTCCTCCCTCTTGCTGTTTGGATAATATCTTTATGTCCACAAAATTATAAGCAGGCCAGGGCCCGCTGTATTGGATATTAAGCGGTTTGTATTTGGTTTCAAGTGCCTCTACTGCATCCGAAAAAGCATCTACCCTGTCTTTTTCCACAAGATAAGCCGTATTCATGAGCAGCCGCTTGCTGAATAGTGTTAACTTTTTTGAATCGGATGAAAGTTTGCCAAGTTCTTTTTCAAACTCTTCCACGCAGGACCCGGTATCTAACTGGCTTGCTTGCCCCTGCTGGTTGAGGATCTTGATACCAAGTTCCACTTTTCCCTCCACCACGTTCAGGGTTTTTTTCATGGCTTTCTGGGCCACTTTCATAGAAGCCAGGACAAGTTTCCTGCTTTTAAAGACCATTCCGTAAGCCACAGGAATTACGGAATGCTCCATCATCACCATTTTCACAACATTTTGATGGGTTTCAATTTCCTTTTCATTTTCCATGTCATATTTTTTTAAAGGGGCAACACTTGCAACCGAAGAAAATTCTTTGTAATCAATTGTGTAGACTTCTTTTCCTCCAAAACCGATGTTTCCGAAATTTTTCGTCTCCCCGGGAGTCCTGATTACGCAGTATACGTATATTCCGTTCTCCGGAGGCTGAGTTTTATTCTTCATATCCAGGCCTCTGTGCCTGAAACTCCCGCTTCTCCTAGAGGGGAAAAAAGCTCTCCTAGCAAAACTTTTTCCTTCCCTAACCTGCTGATCCGGCCTTTCCCCGTGGTTCTATTAAACCCTTCAACCGTACAATTTCGGACTTTAAGATCCATTTTTAGCTTTGCAAGCTGTAAGCTTATGTTTGAAAGGTCAAGGAGCAAAGTATCAGCCCAGGTAACCAGTTCCTCGAGTCTCTTCGAGTCAAGGGCCCCAAGGTCGTATGCAGCCATCACCGAACTCCCTGGCCCGGCAGAGAGGAAGGGGGCTATTTTCCCGGGTTTTGCCACATTATCAATAATTAACCTGAACTTATTTTCGGGATTTTCCGGCTTTCCCACAAGCCTGGAAAGTTTCTCAGGTTGGGTTGCTTGCAGGGTATAACCTGAAACTTCCCCGAAAGAGAATAATTTTCCATAACTCAGGACCGGCTTTTTCTCACTCGTGTAAAATACTTTCTGGTTTTTTCCTGCTCCCGATACAAACATTTTTTTGATCTGCTCTGCTTTTCCGTTGCTTGTATAAAGGAGCAATATGTGTTTATTTCGAAGTACTTCTTCAAGCATTTTCTGTGTGCAGCCGGCTAAAAAATCCTTATTAATGATATTTCCATTCAGGCTGTTTCCATGCGACCAGAGTTTCAAAGCCCTTATTTTCAGGGCTTTTTCCGGCTCCCTTTTGCTTTCAGTCCCCTTGCTCAGACTGTCTTCCGGGTTTTTCCGGACCCCTGCTCTCTTTTTCTGGATTATCCAGTGCTCCAGCCACAGGGCATCCGTGTTCGTACAGCCATCTATTTCACTTTGCTTCAAAATGATCCTCCCTGCATTATCAGTCCTTTACTTCCGGTTTTAAACCTATTCGCTTCTTCTTTTATTCCTTGAACGTGCGCCCTGGATTGATGTATTTCAGTCTTCCTCTTCCACGAACATTTCCGTCCGTTTTCTCATTCCTATTTTCCTGTACTGCAGGATATTCATGTTATCGTCAAGCTTGACTTCATAGATCCCAAACTGGTCCTGAGTGTCGGGGACTGCCTTTCTTTCAAGTACTTCTATATGGATTTTCCAGCACTCTTCTTCCATGGATATGTTGACGATCCCCTCTGCTTTTCGGTTTAGCAGATTTTCGAGAAATTCAACTGCAGTGTTACAAATTTTTTTGATATTCCTGTTTGTTACCATCCTAAAAAACCTCGTTTAGCAATGGGTTTTGAATCAAGAGCAGAAATTGAAGCGGAGACCGATTGCCCTCGAAATTTGAGTCATGCCTCTCCTGGCTGCACGCCTTTCTGGCTCAAGGAATTTTTCTCAATTTCGGCCAGGGCTTCTTTGACGATTTTTTGTTTTATTTCCAGGTCCTGGTACGAGCTGACTTTTGCTGCGATTACATCCGTAAGCAGCTGTTCCAGAGGCACTTCTTTTTCATTTTCCAGGGTTTTCAAGAACCTGCCAGCCATAATACATGCCCTCGTACCGGGCTTAAGGGCAAGTTCCATCTTTTCCCTGATCTTTCTTACAACCGTTACTATTCTCCTGGCGTCTTCTTCACGGACTCCCGTTTGCTTACATACTATGTCTACTTCAGTCTCGAAATCATAGTAATCCATGTGAATACTGATGATGCGGTCCAGCAGAGCATCCTGAGGTCTATGTACACCTGAATATTCCACTGAGTTGCTTGTAAGAATTGCCCGGAATTCCGGGTTGACCATGACATAGCGATCCTGTCCGTTTTTTGCAGGGAGTTCGAGAATGCCCTCTTCAAAGATCGAAAGAAACACGTTGTTTGCAATGGGCCGTGTCCTGGAAAACTCATTGTATACCAGGGTGTAACCGTTCCTGCAGGCGGTAGTAAGCGGATTGTCGGCCCATTCCGGGTTTATGATATCAGTCTTTTTGGAGACATTGTGTACAAAATTGTCCACAAGCGTCTCTTTCTTTACCTGAAAATAGCCTCCCACCAGGTCCTTTGTAGTAATAGCTTCATCCCTGTTGATCCAGACTACCGGCCTCCCGATTCTTTTTGCAACATGTAATGCAAGACTTGTTTTTCCGCATCCTGTAGGCCCGATCAGGTGAACAGGATATCCGGCCTTAATCCAGCTTTCAACCCTTGTGGTAAGTTCATCCACAACTGCAGTATTGACAAAGTTCTCATTTTGCGGGATTATGTACCTGCTTTCACCGCTGCCGGCTGTTTCGGAGATATCTTTTTTTGCCTTTTCAGTCTCCCTTTCTGCCGGTTTTTCCGCAATTCTTTCGGTTTTCTGCTGCTGAACGCTTTTTCCTCTTGCTTTCCTTGAAAACGGCACCTGAGATCTCATACATGCTCCCTGCCTGTCCGGACTTTCTGGCTCCGGACTTTCGATTTTTAATCCGATAATAAAAAATAAAATTCCTGTTTAAGCAACAGGAACCTCGGGAGCTGCTTCCATTGCAGCCTGTTCAATCATTGTAATTTCTTCTGCATAGTGCAGGTAGGTGTCTATAGAAGAAACAACAACTCTGGCTTCAATTGACAAGATTTCAATTCCAACAAGGGAGATCCTTGCCCATGTGTCCACGACTATACCTTTGTCCAGTATTCTATCTAATACTTCTGCAAGACTCGAAGAGTCCGGGTTTACCATCTTGATACCTCTTTTCCGCGCTTTAAAATCTTCCTGAAAATAAAGCTCGGGTCACCTATAGGCAGCCTGAGCTCTTATTTCAGTTCTTTTTTCCTGAAGGAGTTTTTGTAATACAATTTGCGAAACAATATGGCGTTTCACATGAGTGGTAAATACAGGCACAAAAACCTGTATTATCTTTAAACCGATATGACGATTCCAGATCAAGTTAAGAAACAAATCGAATCACTTTAATTTATTTTTCATAGTGACCACCTCTTTTAGAAGTATGTAACAGAGTATACACTAACAGGTTAATAATATTTAGTATCTTCTCGATTTTGTTTCAAAATTTGTAATGTTTTCTGCACTATCTAATAAATTATGTAATTTGACCGGCAATACCCCATAAACAGGGTGTTACTCAGGTATGCTTCATACCAACTTTTGTACCCGACGAGGGCTGCACTAAACCTGACTGCAACCGCTCAATGAAACCTGTCCGATTGCTTCCGAGCAGGCAATCAGAGGATAACACTGGGTTTGAGATATTTCTCATGAAACCGGGCATAAAATTTTGAAATCGAGGTCGAAAATGATGAAATTTTTAATTTATATTTCCCGATGCAACTTTTCAAAAAGTAACTGTTGGTGAAAGTATGCTTTTAGAAAGAAAAGAAGATGAAAACCGAATTTCCAAAATGAATAATTTTTCTTATTTCCAACAAAGTCTGGATAAAAATAAAAAACTCGGACTTAACAATGAAGAACTCGAGACTATCATAAAAAAGCATCTGGATGTGATCGTACTTTCACTTCTCAAGAAAAAACCCATGTGCGGGCAGGACATCATAAAAGAAATATTTGCTCAATTTGATGTGTTCATAAATCAGAGCTCAATATATCCTATCCTGTATTCGCTGAAAGACAGACATGTCATAGAGATCCATCCCTTAAAAGGGGATCTCAGGACGAAAATATACGTACCCACGGAAAAAGGGATGGACCTCATAGACGAGAAATTAAATGACTTCGCTATTGCACTTAATTACATGCTTTCATTAATACGATAAGCTGAGAATTTTTCCATAGATTTTTCCTGCTTAACCCGTAAAAAGCGCATGCCAGACACAAAAATAGGGTTGCAATTTTACGAAAAAGTAAAGGCATTAAAAAGCAGCAAGGTACTGGCAGGCCTGTAATCCGGGATAATATTATAAAAATTGAGTAAAGGATACGAGGAATAAAATGACAAAGAAACATGAAATAGATATCTCCATACCCGTTAAAAACGGGCGTGGATTTGCAGAAACGTCAAAGACAACTTTAAAAGTCACGGTTTCAGGATACTTCGAGATAATCTCTCCGGAAGGTGGGACCTGGTCAATCCTGGCCAAAATGAACGGAAATACGATTCTGGATGTCCATGATGTCAAAAAGGGCCAGAAACTTAAATTTTCTCACAAGACTGGATTGAAAACCAAACTCGAAGTTGAAGCCATATGGAGTGAAAAAAAGGATACGACACTTAAGGTTCATGCGGACGTAAGCACGTAAGAGCCGGCTTAAGAGGCTGTCAGCTTCTACTACTTATGCCCGGGAACGGTTGTCCGAATCCAGGCCCTCCGAAACCAGGCATTGTGTACGCTTTTTCTTTTCTTTCGTTTGGAAACAGTACCGGTAACGCTCGGATGAAGTGAATTCCGGAAGCCTTTTTCTTAAAGGGCTTCCTTACTTTTTTAATTCATAATCCTGGAAGCCTTTCCTTTGAAACGTTCTTTTACTTACTATATTTTCTAATGCTTCAAATTCTTCCTGTTTTTTCCAATTCTCTTTCGATCCAGACCTCATTTGCCAGGGAAAGGTTCTTCGATGCCTTTTCAAGGTACCGTTTCCGGGAGACTTTTCCAGGAAATCCTTAAAAATTTTAATATCATTTCCATAAAAAATGTCGAAAGAAATTCTAAAATGCGGAATAAAACTACGTTTAAATACAATCTAATTTAATCTATAATGTATGCCAGTAAAGCCCTGCACAAAAGGCTCGATCTGGATTTAAGAGAAATATCATAGAGCAGGGTAGCAGGCTTTTTGGCTTCCGATTCAAAGGGAAACGACTACGATATTTATGGGGAGAAGGAATGGAATATACTGCCAACAAAGCAAACCGCGGATCATTGTCTTTCGGCCTCAGCTT
>DUGS01000216.1 GCA_013331265.1 Methanosarcina sp. | reverse complement strand
CTTTAGAACTTCTTAATAATAAAATTTTTAAAAAAAGATTGTAGGAAATACAATCAAAGTCGATGAAATGAAGGATATTCTTGCAAAATATTGAAGAAAAATCAGAAATTAGTATGAGTAGTCACTCGGAACTACAGCAAATCGGAACTACTGGTATATAAGAGTGAAGTAGCTGGTGACTCTGTTATATAATCAATGAAATTAGCAGGGATTAACTTCAAAGAAGGTAATATTCCGGAACAACTCACTCATAGAACATATATTAAAAATTGGCAAAGAATAATCTTTAAATCTTTTTACTGTTATTCTGAATTACCTAATAATTTTGAGGAAATTTTTGAGGAAAAAATAATGAAAGCAGACAGTGAAACCGAAAAAGCAGTTAAGACTGTCCTTGATAAATTTGCAGAGAGTTATGCAAAACGCGACCTGAAAAGTGCAATGTCTCTTATCGCTCCGGATTCCGATGTTGTGATGTACGGCACGGGTGCAGACGAAAAATGTGTGGGCCCGGAAGCGATTAAAGCTCAGTTAGAGCGTGATTGGGCTCAAATAGAAGAACCTGCTCTTGAATACAACTGGATATCAATTTCAACGGCTGGTAATGTAGCATGGGCATCCATAGATGCTGTTTTCAAGGCGAAGATTGATGGAAAAAAGACGAAGTTATCTTCAAGAGTCACAAAAGTCTTTGAGAAACGCGGGGACAAATGGCTCATAGTACAGGGGCATTATTCCTTCCCGGATCAGAGCCAGTTTTTTGATTAAGAATCTCCTTGGAGGGATTAATTAAATATACCTATTTATCTACATATGATCCAGTTACATTTTTTATTTTAATTATTAAAGCTAACATTCATATAGAATACCTATGAAATTTTGAATAATGATTATATTTTACTAAAAATTACATAGAATTTCTTACTAATAAGTAAAATAATACAATGAAGCAAACTATAAGGACTAAATGCATCGATACTCCAAGCATTACTTCAGAAGTTATGTTGCGGTCCTTTAAATACGGAACATTTTGTTTTAAAGAGGAGAAGAAATTCTCAAGAAAATCTGTCATAGTTAATACAATAATTTTTACCTATATATAGAAGTATAGTTTTGAATTAATCTCAGGCTGTCCACTCTCGATGAAGAAAGTGACAGGGAGAAATGATAACGTTCTGCTTCGTTTGCCTTTTCTATTTTTTGGCGTGGACTCCTGCCTGGCTGTTGAGGCATTTTTATATGTATCTGTAAAATTTGGTCGTCCGCCTCCCGAGTTGAGCTGCCCGAGTCCCGTCTCGGGAGGACGGTGTCCTTTTCGCTTCGCTCAAGAGGACTATTTTAGGGTTAATAGAGCAAGTGAGCTGAACTCAAGAGGACTAATTTATTCACCATATTAAACCATTCATGCCATGCTCGACGCGGGAGAGAAGCCTTGTTTAAAAATACAAAAAACATACATGATATTTTCCAAATTACAGGCACAAAAAATGAAAGTGCTTCCAAGCACTTTCATGCTAAGAAGAGAAAAGAAATAACGGAAAGAAGAAGGAAAATAAGCTGGAAAGTGAAAAGTTCCTAATACGCCTGTGAATGAGAACGATAACCAAACAGACAAAGGAGGAAGAAATTTCTATCTTTATTCTCTTTTATTTTGTCTGGCTGACAGGTCGTTTCAGAAACCGACTGGTGCAGGAAGAGAAAAGTGAATGATCCCCTGTGGGATTCCAAACTGCTTAACTAATTAATTGGAGTCATTTTAATCTGATCGTTTTTTCAATAATCATATAAAATTTATTTGAAGTAATTTTTTATAATAGTTTGAATGTAATATTAATTAGAAATTATTGAAATATGTTAATTGTTGGAATACTATGTACGGCTACTACGATCCCCCCTTTTCAGTGGAACAGGAAGGAATTTCTATTTCCGTAGAAAGAACTGGAGATAAATGGACATACAGGAGGACTTCTGGAAAAGATGAAGTGGAAAAACTCATTCTTGGAGATAGAAAACGCATTATCATAAACCCAGTAGAACCTCTAAATACTCCAAAAGAAATTACTCCGAATCTGCTGATTGAATTCGAAAAAACATTGCTTCTTGCAGGTGGGGAAAAAAAGCAGATATTTTTAACTTTTCCGGTTGAAATAGGTGTTTTTATCTCGGATGTCGGTGATAAGAATCCGCAACTTATAGATGTACTCAGCCTGGTGAGGCAGAAATTTACCCTTTACGGAGAAGTTTCGAACGGAGTTGTCTGTAAGCACTGGAAAAGCGGGATATACTCGGTTTCTCCCTCCCTTAATCCTCTCCAGGAAGGGATTATGGAGCTTACTCTGCGAAATACTTCTTCTGATTGGGCTTCAATCTCAAAAGCTGTTTTCAGTGCATATGGAATGAAACTCTATTATGACGGGGATGTTTTTATGAAAGCCCGTATGGACATCCTCAACAGGAACACAGCTGAAACAGGTTTCGAAATACAGCCGATTAACGGAGAGATGGGTTATCTTGTGAAAGACCAGAAAATCAGGAAAGAGGCTTTTGGAGTTTACGGACTCCGGAAGCTTGGCTTCGTGCCTCTTAAGTTTTATATGGGGTGGGGCTTTTGATCCCTCAGGACATTGGCTTTCTTGATCATGGACTGTACTCAACTTCACTTGGTCCGGTTACCTGTGGGAATCTGATAAAGTTTGTACTTATTCTTTCACTTTCAATAATTTTGCTTAGAGTTCTTACAATTTACCTGCGAAGAGTTCTTAAAGACCGTGTCAGTAAGGATGTTGGCGAGCCTATTCTCAAACTTCTTTATTATGGCACCCTTGTTGTCGTTTTTATCTCAATACTTCCCTTGATAGGGATTGACCCCTCCGGGCTCATGCTTGCAGGAGGAGTTGCAGGTATCGTCATCGGTTTTGCGAGCCAGAACATTGTTGGAAATCTGGTTTCTGGCTGCTTCCTTATGTTTGAAAGACCTATAAAAATTGGAGACCAGGTAGAAGTAAACGGGATAGCTGGTTATGTCACCGATATCCGCATAATCTCCACCCTTATACGGACCTATGACGGGCTCCTTGTCAGGATTCCAAATCAGCAGGTGTTTACAACAAATATCACAAATATTGTGGGACACCCGGTAAGAAGGTTTGAATACACAATAAGAATCCGCTATAGTGACGATGCCAGTGCTGCAATATGGCTGATCAAAGACCTCATAGATCAGGAACCTTTCGCCCTTCGGAACCCCACTCCATCGGTTTTTGTAAATGATCTTGGAGAGAGCTCGGTAAATATCACAGTCAGGATCTGGGCACCTGTGAGCGAGTGGTTCGGGCTGAAAACGAGACTATTGTGGAATATTAAAAAAACTCTTGAAGAAAACGGAATAGAAATTCCCTATCCACAGCGCGTACTCCATATTAAATCCGAGCCGGAAAAAATACAGCATGTAATTGAAGAACCAAAGGAACAACAATTTATAGAAAATGAGCCAGTATTGAACTTTGAAGAAAGAGTATTAAATTAAGCCAAATTAAATTGAGCCAAAATGAGGCGGTGACGGAGCTGATTGGCTGGAGGAAAAAAACAGGGCTTTAAGGTATGGATTTCCAGCTATATTTCTCTCCCTGTTTTTCCTTTTACTTCCTTTTTTCTTTTACTTCCTTTTTCGTTCTTATTTTCTACTCTCAAGTATCTTCCTGATAGGTTCAACTGTAAGGGCTCCGGGTGTTCCTTTCATACAATGGGAAGGCCAGCTTCCTGATTTTATCTCTTCAGAGTTTTCATCGTGTTCGTCTTCGAGAAGCAGAACTACGCCTATGTCAGAAGGGATGTCATCAACCATCTTTGCTCCACAGGAATCAAGTTCCTCAAAGGCTTCTTTTCCTTTTTTCGGGTCAAAAGGAGCAGTGCAGCCTTTCAAAATATTTGTCCGAAACCCCCTCTCAAGAAAGCCAAGGGCGTTATGGTAAATACATACCTCATCAACCAGGCCTGTCATAAATATCTCGTCAATGCCAAGCTCTGCAAGCTCCAGTTCAAGTCTCGGATTTGTGAAAGCATTGTAGTGGTCTTTTGAAAGCCTGAGTACAGCAACATTTTCCCTGCTGAGGACTGTTTTCACAAGTTTGACTATAGGGTCAACGATTGTCTTGCCCAGGGGAGCCACGAGTCTGCCATCGTATTCCCTACCTTCATGTTCATATGTCTCAAACACGAAGTCGTTTGTCATATCCATAATGACCATCGCTTTCAAGCTTTCACCCTTATCTTTATCATTTAATGGTTTCACCTTTCATCTCCTATTTTACGTAATCTGCGATAAGTTTACCCCTGAAATTTTTTATTTGAAGCAACTTTTCCCGGACAGACATGAAATAAACCAAAATGTTTAAAACTTATATCCCCTGAGATAAAGACTCAGGGTTTTTACGCTTATTACTATAAATTTAAGCACCACGACAGAGTTTTTAATGGCCATACAGGTTCTTATTTTTACAATATTTTCCGGCAATTTTCCTGAAGTTTTTTGTTGCTTTTATTCTCTAGTGTCAAGAACGTTTAGTTATTGATCACCTATTAAGCTCTGAATCCTTATGCTCTGAGGGGTGCTGCCAAAGACTATGTGCAAAAATTAAATGGTTGAGACACTAACTTTCTTCTTTTTTGTCTTTTTGAGAAAGACCGCTCTCCTTCGTCGAGCGTGACAAGAATCGTTTGGTAAGCGAATACGGTTGTACCGTTCAAAGTTTGAAATTTTGAACTGATATCTTTTAAAAATATCAACTAACTAACTAACAGAGGCTCCAAAAGTCCAGCGCAAAAAGTTCATTTTTACTTAATTCTACCAGATCCGCCGGACAAACTCGCTTCTTATAACTGACTTTCCGCAGATGTCTGCAA
>DUGS01000086.1:22951-27081 GCA_013331265.1 Methanosarcina sp. | reverse complement strand
AACTCTACTCCAGGTTTTGGATTATTAGGGAGCTTGACCTGTCTATATGGGGGATGGAAGCTCAGGAAAAAGTAGTGCGAGACTTGGAGAACCTGAAGTACTGATATTAATGATCTATTATCTCTCGAGTCTGATGTACAAACTTAAGAAACCTAATATATCGAAGTTCTACACATCATGAGTGATTGAAACTCTCCAATTTTTAGGGTGCTGGTATAAACAAAATCCATGAGGGAGTCGCTGATGTTGTTACTTTTTCATAAGTTCATAAGTTGGGGTTTAAAATGAACGGAATAACATTTGATAAAACATATCGAGAGAATACTCTCATAAAAGTTTTGGGAATAACTTCACTTACGATTTTAATATTCGCTGGTGTAGCAGGTGCGGCTTCATTTGCATATGTGACAACTATGGGAGATTATGATCAGAGAGGTTATTATTACGATATGAATTATAATGGTACTGTTCCTACTCCTAATGTCGCTGTAATTGACACAGCAACTAACAATGTTACAGCCAGAGTGCCTCTCGGCGGAGGGTGGCCTGTAGGAGTTGCAGGTCAACCCTGCAGGAACAAAGATATATGTGGTGGACTCGCCTTCCGACTCCACTGTCTATGTAATTGACACAGCCACAAATACAGGTTAGTGCCAAAGTGAATATAGGAAGCAGTTATCCTTCGAGAATTACAGTTAACCCTGCAGGAACAAGAGTTTATGTAACGAAACAGCATGACTACACTGACATCTCTGTAATTAACACAGCGACAAACACTTTAATGGCACCGATTATTGTGGGGCCGAGTACTTATAGTATTGCATTTACACCGGATGGGGAAAAAATCTACGCTACGAACACTTTCAACAACACTATTTATGCAATTGATGCAGCTACAAACAAAATTACAGCCAATATATCTGTAGGAGACAGTCCTTATGAAGGTGTAGTCACACCGGACGGAAAAAAGGTATACGTACCTAACTATGACAGCAACACTGTCTCTGTAATTGACACAGCCACAGATACTGTAATAACCACTGTGCCTGTAGGAAGCTTACCTAGTCGTGTTGCAGTCACTTCTGATGGAAATAAAGTATATGTAGCTAACAATAACACTGTTTCTGTAATTGACACAGCCGCGGATACTGTAATAGCCACCGTGCCTGTAGGAACTTCTTCTCATGAAATTGTAATCAGTCCAGATGGAAATAAGGTATATTTGGGAAACTTCTACAATAAAAGCGTCACTGTAATTAATACAAAAACAAATACCATCACAGCCAGAGTGCCTGTAGGAGAATGGCCAATGGGAATTGCAGTCACACCGGACGGAAAAAAGGTATATGTGGCAAATGGCGAAAGCGACAATGTCTCAGTGATTGACACTGCCACAGCCACTGTTACAGCTACTGTGAATGCAGGAATCTATCCTACTAATGTTGTAATTGTGCCTCTTAAGGATTCCAATATGACTGCCAAAAGTACAGGGGCAACCTCCAATGCAACTGAAGAAATAAACGCTGCCGAACTCAATAATTCAAAAAAAAATAATTCTGAATCTGATAATGATAGTAGCTCAGGTGGAAATGAATCGAGCAAAAATAACTCTACTCCAGGCTTTGGATTATTAGGAAGCTTGACCTGCCTGTATGGAGTGCGGAAACTCAGGAAAAAATAATTGATGAACCAAATGGAATCAAATTCATGCTCAGGGAGGCACAGATATAATACCTTCCGGCAAATTTAGTGGGGATAACTGTAAATTACAACATTAAAGAAAGAAAGGAATTACAAGCCTTCTAGGGGTAAAGAAGTAAAGAAGGGGCTAAAAAAAGGAATAAAACTGGATAAAAAAATAAGAAAGAAATAAAAAAGACCGCCACCAGCAGAATAAATACGCTAAACGGTAGCGAGAAAAAATTTAAATAGTTATTTTACTTTTACTGAAAGCATTCTGTCAAGAGCTTCTTTTGCTTTGACTCTCACGTCTTCTGGAACAACCACTCTGTGCTGCATTTTTTCAAGGGAAGTCAGGACTTTTTCAAGGTTGACCATTTTCATGCTCGGGCAGCAGGCAAATTCAGAGATGCAGTAGTATGTTTTTTCCGGAGCTGCTTTAAGAAGCCCGTGAATAAGCCCGCACTCCGTGCCTATTATAAACTCCTGTGCAGGCGAGTTTTTTGCATATAAAATCATACCCCTCGTACTTGCCACATGGTCTGCAATTTCAAGGACCTCGGGGCGGCATTCGGGATGGGCTATGAACTTAGCCTGAGGATGTTTTTCTTTCATATTCAGGACATCTTCCCTCAGGATCTGGTGGTGCGTAGGGCAGTGCCCTTCCCAGGTAATGATTTTCTTGTCAGTCCGGGATGAGACATAAGCAGCCAAGTTCTTGTCAGGCACAAAGATGACCTCGTCAGCGTCCAGAGAGTTTACCACTTCCACAGCATTGGCAGAGGTACAGCAGATATATGATTCTGCCTTTATTGCAGCCGAGCTGTTTACATAAGAAACAACAGGGGCATCAGGGTGCTTTTCTTTTAACCTTTTAAGTCCTTCTACGTCTACCATATCTGCCATAGGACAGGTAGCATCAATTTCAGGCAACAAAACTGTTTTATTCGGAGAAAGAATTGCAGCGCTTTCCCCCATAAAATGGACGCCGCAAAAAACAATGATTTCCGCATCCTGGCGTACGGCTTCCTGGCTGAGGGCAAGGGAATCTCCGACAAAGTCCGCAATGTCCTGGACTTCTGGGCGGGAATAATAATGAGAAAGAATTACTGCGTTTCGTTTTAACTTCAATTCTTTAATCCTTTTTATAAGGTCTGCTTGCTGCATGGGACCACCATAAATATTAGAGGAATTAACCGGAGAGGTTAACCAGAGATATTTTTAACGGAAAGATTCTCTAACTCTGGACATAACTCTTGTGATATTTTATTGACTGATATTTTAATAGAGGGCATATTAAACGTAAAAAAGTGCAGTAAGGAAAATATTATCCATAAAGCTTTTTTCGCGCATATACGCTGTCTCCTGGGATTTACCTGCTTAACTCTTCCGTCCTATATAATATTTGTGAACACAGCCAGCCATTAATCCTGAAATGCTTCAAGGTTGAGATCTTAACAGCTTCAGGTCCCTATCTGTACATGGTTAAGGAGCTTTTTCAGGGTAGAAATCGCAGAAAGGGCTGCAAGATAACTTGTTTTAGGGTTATCAGGAGAAGGAAGATTTTCCACTCTTGTACAGAACTTCCCAAATTCTCCTTCTACAGTGATTTCATGCACGTTTCTGGAAAGGGAAGGGTCAGCTATGATCTTTACCTTTGTCCTATCAAAACCTATACCTGCGAGGCTTATAGTAGCTGCCACATTGACATTTGCAGGAAAGGCTTTTACGGCTTCTGAGGCGGCCCCTTCAAAAAGCACAGTCTCTTTTTTGAGTGTTCCAAGTTCTATGCCGTGTTCCACAACATAAGGAGCTCCCATAAGGCCTGAAGGAGGCTTTCTGGTTGTCAGGGTAACAGAAGAGACCCCTGCTGCACATGCTGAGTTTATCCCATCGATTCCGACAACTGCACCCGAAGGGAAATAAAGCTTACAGTTGTGCTGCTTTGCAAGCTCAAATAGAGTTTCCCTTAATTCTTTATCGGCAAAGGCACCCACACTCAGTACCATTACATTACGTCCAGCCTGAAGGGCCTGAGGTACGATGAACCTGACAGCGTTCTGGGAGGCACATTCAATAACAAGATCCACACTGCGTATGAGTTCTTCAATCTTCATACATGCAGGTTTGCATGTTTTCAGGGATGCCGCAAGTTCAAGGGCCCTGCTTTCAGAAGAATCACAGATGGCACATAGCTCTGCATCAAGCTCTCCGCTATCAATCGCCTTACAAATCTGTCCGCCAATAAAGCCGCAACCAATAATTCCTATTTTCAGTATTACAGGCTCCTGAGAATAATCAGTGAATTTTAATTTCTGTAACCAGTTTAGCTGGTATTTTCCAATTAAATATAATCCTAATATTATAGTATTTTTAATATACCCTGAACAGAGGAGTTCCAGGAATGGGAGTACTGTACTCCTTTCTCTCTCTTTAAACCTTCTGTTGCC
>DUGS01000086.1:22252-22599 GCA_013331265.1 Methanosarcina sp. | reverse complement strand
AAAGGTGGGGAATATTTGCTTGAATCAGAAAATTTGATCAGGGCCATATTTGCTTTTATCGTTATCTGTTGGGTAATAATGATATTAGGTATGTATTTTACAGAGAATCCCATTTAATCAAAAAGAAGGTGTGGTTTGAACTTTTTAGTAAATTTATAATATTTGTTGAAACGAGGTTTTATATGAAATCTTCATTTCAGTTTCCCTGGGTTATACCTATAGTGTTCATTCTTACATTTTTGTGGATTATTATGAAAATTCTTGGTGTTATTAAAGTCCGAAAATCTCAAAAATAGAATTGTTACCAAACTTCCAAAACGGTTTTTTTCTTTTCTCCAGGCGCCTCT
>DUGS01000086.1:20944-21933 GCA_013331265.1 Methanosarcina sp. | reverse complement strand
ATCAGAGAAATTGAAAGCTTCATAGAAGAAGACCTGGGGTACGATGACGTTTCATGTACTATTGTTCCGGACAGGCCTGCCGAAGCTATTATTTTTACAAAAGAAGACTGCACGGTTGCAGGGATAGATGAAGCCGCATCAATATTTCATTATTTTGGAATACAGACGGAAACCGACTTTAAAGATGGAGACCGGCTCAAAGAAGGAGATATAATTTTCAGAATAAGGGGAGGAGCAGTATCCATTCTCAGAGCAGAGCGCCTCAGCCTTAACTTCCTCGGGCACCTCAGTGGAATTGCAACACTGACAAGAAAATGTACGGACATTGTGAGAAAACACTCGGAAACTACAAGGGTTGCCTGCACAAGAAAAACCACTCCCGGGATAAGGAAGTTCGAAAAGCTGGCTGTTGCTGCCGGCGGGGGAGACACTCACAGATTTAACCTCTCGGATGCGGTTATGATTAAAGATAACCACATAAAACTTATGGGAATAGAAGAAGCAATCAAAGCAGCCCGTAAGACCAGCTTTACGCGGAAAATAGAGGTTGAAGTCGAATCTGCAGAAGACGCAGTCCTTGCTGCAGAACTGGAAATTGATATTATAATGCTTGATAATATGAAGCCTGATGAGGTCAAAAAAACTCTGTTCATACTTAAAGAAAAAGGGCTCCGAGAATCAGTCCTTATAGAAGCCTCAGGAGGGATCTCCCCCGAAAACCTGGAAAATTATGCAAAAACAGGAGTGGACATAATATCCATGGGCTCACTTATCCACAAATCAAAATGGATAGATTTCAGCCTGGAAATAGTCAGCCCTGAGAACTGAAACTTGGTTTAAAGAATAGACGACTAAAGTTAACTCGCAAGATACTTTATAACCAAAAACATTGGAGGGCGCTGAAGAGTTATTCCTGTGCTTATTATTCCGCGGCCTCTACCCTTTCTAAAATTTAAGTATATCTTGAAACTAATGAAAGAATTTTTATA
>DUGS01000086.1:8639-20635 GCA_013331265.1 Methanosarcina sp. | reverse complement strand
TAAAAAACACCGAAAAGATAAAAAGGAAGAAAAGAATAAAGATTGCAAAGATATTAGTAAAAAAATATAAGATGATAAGTAAAAAAATATAAGATGATAATAAAGAGTGAATAGAGAATCCAGATAAAAAAAGACTGTTAAGTCCAGCCTCTAAAAGTCCACTTGGTTCTGAATTCAGGCTTTAGAAGGACGTAAAATATCATACACTCAGCCGTATATTTTGCGACCGGATAGGGTAAAAGAATAGAAAAAATACAAGCGCTCAATCTGGTTATTTCTACAAACTTAATAATATAATTACTAAAAATTTTACTATGTTCATTTTGAACATATTAATAAAAACTGTATAGTTTGAAGAAAGTGACTTAAAATATATTAATTTAGAGATAAATATATGGAGAATAACCTGCCATAAATAACTTTTTTATAAGGTCTTTGAGGTAGCAGAATTGAAGCTGAAAGGGATTAATAGAATTGTTTTGTTTGCGTTTCTCATCCTGCTGACGCTTGGCAGTACAGCATCGGCAAGAACCGCGGTATATGACGGAGACATTGAGGAAGGAGAGGTATATCAGCTTAATAATTACATAATCGAAATTACCGATATCTTTCCTGAAGCAGGTACAGCCTCATACTATGTGTACGAGAGAGACAAACAAATCACAACCGGTCTGCTGGATGTAAATGAGAGCTTTGAGTTTAATTTTGAGGATGAAGGTAAAATCCAGATGCGTCTGAAGTCTGTACATACAGGAGGCGTGTTGCCCAGAGCTACAGTTGAGATTACTATGTCAAATTACAACATAGGAGATCTCTATGTTAACGAGGTTATTGAAAAAGGACGCTCTGGGGCATCCTTTGCAGGGGACCCGAAGCTTGTGGTTACCAAAAGTGTCGATAAATCCGAAATAGAAGTAGGGGATGTAATAACTGTTACAGTAAATGCCAGAACCACCGGTAACGATGCTGCATACGATGTGCTGTTTACGGACCCCAAGCAGGAACATTTTGTCCTGAAAGAAACTACTTATGAAGTTTCAACCAGAATACCAAAAATTGATTTCGGAAAATCGATGCCTGAAACCCTGGTTTGTATTTATAAATTGAAAGCGACCGAGGCAGGAACCTTCGACCTTAGACCTGTAACTGCTACTTATACGAACAGTGCGAGCCAGACCTACCAATCTTCTTCCAATACTCCCACCATAACCGTAAATGAAGGAAATAAACAGAGAGCGGATGTCGAAACCACAATGAATCTGGACCTCCTGTCTGTGAGAAGAAATGAAAAGATCACCTCAACAGTGATTTTGAAGAATACAGGAAATGCCCCTGCTGAGGCTGTCCGTCTTGAGATTATGGTTCCGGAGGGTATGAAATACATCAGCGGGGACGAAGGGATTGAAACCATCGGTGGAAAACCCAGAATATACATCGATACTCTGCAGCCCAACAATGACAAAGAGTTCAGTTATACATTAAAAGCAAAGGAAGTGGGGAAATACAGTATAAATTCAGAGCTTTCTTATGAATACAGTAACGGGGTAGATGCCCAGAATATTAAGCAAAGTGATAAGTTTACAACTTCCAGCATCAGCGTGGAAGAAGGAAGATTTGACTTCCTGTTGAAAAATCCGTTATACATTGTAATTTCGATAGTTATTCTTGCTGCCATTGGAGTTCATGTATACAGAAGGCACAGAGAATACAAGTATTAAATAGAAGAAACTATATTAATAATATAAAAAAGAAATGAAAATATAATCCGTCCCGGACAGAAAAAAATGGGAATTTACCTTTTAAACGGAGGAGTTTTTTGCTCAATATACTGGTAATAGGAAACGGACAATGTGGAAACAGGATTCTGGATTCCATCAACCGGCATGCGATGGGAGGGGGAAAAAGCTGTAACAGGCTTGCTAAATTCTATTCGAGGCAGAAATTTAAAAGCCATGTTGAAACCCTTGCTTTCAATACTGCAGTTAATGACTTAAAAGAGATGAAGTTTACAAAAGCAAAAGACAGAATCCACATTCCCCATCTGCATGGAGTTGGTGCAAATAGGAATATTGGAAAGCAGGTCTTTGAACAAAATAAAGAGATGATTATGCGGCAGGTTGAGGAAAGGGGTAATTTTGATATTGCTTTTGTACTGACATCAGCCTCAGGTGGCACTGGTTCTTCTTTTACCCCACTTCTAGTAAGGGAAATGAAGAATCGTTATAATTATCCTGTTTATTGTATTGTTGTCCTTCCTTTCAGGGAAGAGGGAACACTTTACCTTCAAAACACAGCCTTTTCTATCCGGGATATCCGTCAGAGCGGGGTAGACGGAATTATACTTGCCGATAACCAGTACCTGAAAAATATAGGAGGAAGTATTGAGGAAGCCTATAACGGTATAAACGATATGATTGCAGAGCGTCTTCTTTTCCTTCTTGATGCCCTTGACAGTGAAATGATGATGGTAACGGACCTTGGTGACTTCAAGACAGTAATGAGCGGAGGTGCAGGGCTCGCAACTATCGGCTTTTTCAGGGCTGATAGAGAAATGCCTATCAAAACGGCAATCCAGAATGCACTCTCTCCTTCAGGACTCCTGTTTTCAACCAATGTTTATGAAGAAGCAAGCAGGGCGATGGTCGTAATCAAAGGTGACCGCAAATACCTGAGCATAGACGAGATCTCAACTGAGGTTGAGAAACTTTCCGGAGCTGTAGGACATGTTTTCAAAGGAATCGTTGTGCGCGACGGAGAGTATCCACAGGTCCTTTCGCTCCTTACCCTGGAATCAGCTCATGAACTGGAAAAACTCTATAGTGTAGCGGTTCAGGCGATTCATTATGAGAAAGCAAAAAAGCAGCGTATGGAAAAAGGAGACGAAATGAGAAAAACCTTTTCTCAGATAGAAGGGATGGAACCTGAATACTGAGGGCCCAGGCCCCTCCTCTTTTCCCTTTCTGATTCTCTACTGTTTTTTTAATTTAGAATTTTTTCTGTTTGAATTCATTAAACGTTCAATCCCCTTTTATTGATTATTACCAGTTAAATTAAGAATTCTAAAAAATAATACCTATTTTTATAGATTATCGATATCATAAAAGTTAATTGAAAAAATTAGTTAATTTTATGTAATACTCTTCCTCTAGTGAATTAGAGGAAAGTAATATGAAAAGATTATCAAGTAACAAAATGAATAAGATCATTTTCATAGGAGTACTAATCGTTGCCCTTATCGCAACCTCAGGGTGCTCAAGCAAATCCACATCAGTTGAGGACGGAGAAGGTGTGTCGCCAGCAGAATCTGCCGGGGTTACTCCTAACACCGGAGAGCTAACAGAAGCGGCAGGAATTACAATTACAGACGGATTTGGCAGAAACGTTACCATACCCAAGAACGTTGAAAGCGTCGTTTGCTCCGGGTCAGGGTCTCTGCGCTACCTCGTATATCTTCAAGCTCAGGACCTCGTAGTCGGAGTTGACAGCCTGGAAAAGAAAGAGTCAGAAATCGAGGGCAGGCCATACGCTCTTGCAAACCCGCAGCTTAAGGACTATCCACTGATCGGTGAGTTCAGGGGCAAGGATGACCCGGAAAAGATCATAAATATCAACCCTCAGGTAGTCCTGAAAACCGGTGCAACTGGTCAACCTTCGGCAACAAATGCCGCTGAAGCCGACAGCCTGCAAGAAAAAACAGGCGTGTCGGTGATTTCATTCCCTTACGGGTCCCTGAAGAACGAAGAGCAGAAAGCCGAAATATACAGTTCACTCAGGATAATGGGTAAAACAGTGGGCAAAGAGGCAAGGGCAGAAGAGATAATCGCCTATATAGAAGCTACGATGGAGGATCTCGAAAACAGGACAGCAGGCATCCCGGAGTCGGAAAAAAAGACTGTTTACGTAGGAGGGGTAAGCATGGCCGGAGCTCATGGAATAATCTCAACTGAACCCGCTTATCCGCCATTCCTCTGGGTTAATGCAAATAACGTTGCAGCCGGAATTGGTACAGACCATGCTGATATTGCTAAAGAGGCGCTTGTAGATTGGGACCCTGAGTACCTATTTATCGATATCGGGACCATCCAGGTGGGTAATGAAGGGGCTATAGGAGAACTCAAGAATGATAAGGCGCTCGCAGGACTTTCAGCTGTGAAGAATAAAAAGGTCTATGGAGTCATCCCCTACAACTACTACAGCACCAACTATGAGTCAGTGCTCGCAAACGCTTATTTCGTAGGAAAAGTGCTCTATCCAGACCGGTTCGAGGACATCGACCCTGAAGCCAAAGCAGATGAAATCTACACCTTCTTCCTTGGCAAACCTGTGTTTTCCGACCTGAACGGACAGTACAATGATACTGGCTTCAAGCAGATTCCATTGTAACACGGAGGTACAAGCAAGTGCATTTTGCCGACGGAGCAGTTCCCGAAGATTATCTTGTGTATGTACGAAGAAAATGCTTCTGGATTCTGGGGGGGCTCCTGCTCCTATTTTTTATGCTCATCTACTCAATATCGGTAGGAGAGGTGGCAATACCTCCTTATGAGGTGTTGCAAACGATTATGGGACAGAGTATCTCTGATAAATGGGACTCTATCATCTGGAACATCCGACTCCCTCAAGCCCTTGCTGCGATAGTAGCAGGAGCCGGGCTCTCAGTTGCGGGAGTAGTAATGCAATCAATCCTGCGCAATCCGCTCGGGTCTCCGTTTACTCTTGGGATCTCTAACGCTGGGGCATTCGGAGCTGCGGCTTCTGTAATTGTTCTTGGGACAGGGAGGATGCAATCAACCGCTGCAGAAGCCATCATAATAAACAACCCTTACCTGACCACGATGGTAGCCTTCCTTTTCTGTCTCCTGGCTACAGGGATAATCCTTCTCATCTCCCGAATAAGAGCATCTTCACCTGAAGTGATGATACTTGCAGGTGTTGCCCTATCTTCCCTCTTTACAGCAGGGACGATGTTTCTGCAATACTTTGCTGACGACACTCAGCTTGCAGCAGTTGTTTTCTGGACCTTTGGCGATGTAGGAAGAGTAAACTGGCTGGAACTCAAGATTATGACAGGTGTTGTCCTTTTTGCAACTCTGTTCTTCATAATTAACCGCTGGGACTACAATGCCATAGACGCAGGAGACGAGACAGCAAAAGGGCTCGGAGTCAATGTGGAAAGGGTCAGGATGGTCGGCATGGTTGTTGCAGCTCTTGTCTCTGCCGTCATCGTCTCGTTCCTTGGAGTAATCGGATTTGTAGGGCTGGTCTGCCCGCACATGGTAAGGAGAATCATAGGGGATGACCAGAGATACCTGATACCCGGTTCAACCCTACTTGGAGGAATCCTCCTTCTGGCATCTGATACCGCAGCCAGGCTTATAATATCGCCATATGTGCTCCCTGTCTCTATCCTTACTGCTTTCATGGGAGCACCGACTTTCATTTACCTGCTTCTCAGGGGGTACAAACGATGATTCTATCTGTAGAAGAACTCCAATTTTTGTATCGTAACCGTAAAATACTGCATGAAATCGCCTTTTCAATCGATGAAGGAGAAGTTGTCGCAATTCTTGGCCCAAACGGAGTTGGCAAGACTACCCTGTTGAAATGCCTTAACAGGATTCTGCACCCGAAAAGAGGAGCAGTCCATATCGAAGGAAAAAATTTGTTTGACCTCGGGACTATGGAGATTGCGCGCCGGATAGGCTATGTCCCTCAGCGTGTGGAGACGGGAAGGCTGACTGCTTTTGATGCAGTCCTGCTGGGGCGGCGGCCCCATATAAAATGGGACGTGACAGAAAAGGACTTAAAGGTAGTAGATTCGGTCTTCAGGTTGCTCTCGATGGAACACATGCGCCTGACATACATAGATGAGATGAGCGGAGGCGAACTTCAGAAAGTAGCAATAGCGCGTGCCCTTGTCCAGGAGCCAAAAGTCCTCCTCCTTGACGAGCCTACAAGCAGCCTTGACCTGAGAAACCAGGTAGAAATCCTTGCCATAATCAGGCAGATCGTACTTGAGCATAAGATTGCGGCTGTAATGACTATGCATGACCTGAACCAGGCTTTCAGATATGCAGACCGGTTTATCCTTCTTAAAGGCGGGAAGGTTCACGCCCATGGTGGAGTGGAAGTAATTACTCCTCAAGTAATTGAAGAGGTATACGGCCTGCCAGTTATCATAGGGGAAATTTCAGGTATGCGATGCGTGGTCCCTGGAAGTCCTGTATGGGACTGCAATACAAGCTATGTTGAAAGCAAATCATGATTCAGTGATGATACAGTAAAGAAAAAGCAGTATAACTAAAAGCAGTACACATGTGATCAGGTTATATTTAATTGAAGAAGTTAAGTTTTAAAAAAAGTTTAAGGATGTTTGCCAAAAAGGCAAACTCAATCCTTAAGTGAAAAAATCCCCTGAAAGGGGAATTTCCAGGTTTATCTGGTAATCATCATTTCTGCGGTTTCAGGCTTATAGAACCAGTCCCTCGGAAGTACCTTTTCCTGCTTGTAGTACTTAACAAGCCTTCTGATTTTGGATTCAGTCAGGTCGAGGGCACGCTTGTTGTGGACATCTTTCTTGTTGGAAGAAAGGTGCTTTCTCAGTCCCAGAGCCTTTACAATGAGGTTTGTAAGGTCTTCGGGAATGTTAGGAGCAACGTTGTTCTCCTTGAGAATTGTTGTGATCTTCTTACCTGTGACGAGCTTGGCATCAGGGACTCCATAGCGGTCTCTTAAGATCATTCCGATTTCGGATGTTGAGACGCCCTGTTTCCAGAGGTCAACTGTAATTGTGGTGACTTCGTCTGCTCCAATCTTGCACCACTCAGGCGGCTCGGTTCTGATAGGCCTGGTGGAAGATGATTTGCCTTTTCTTTTGGTGTGCATTTTTGCCATAATAACTCTCCTGATATCAATTGATCGATGCCCTGAAGAAATTTTTCGGGCTGAAGTTATATCTTTACCGATTATAACGGACCAACACATCGATCGGGAGATTTTTAATCCGCCACAGCAAACTGCTGCGTGGCTTTTCAGGGATTCCTGTAAAAGCTTGAGTTTTTCGGTAAAAACATGACTAGAGAGCGCACCATATAATATATACTTTGTGTCGGAATTCTGGATCTGATCGAATTAAAACTGTTTCCAGAGATAGAGGACTACTCTTGCCCCTCCTGGGTTTATCTGGCGGTAAATATCCTCTATCTCGGAATCCCTTAGAGCCCGGGCCTCGGAGAGGTCTTCAGACTCAACTATGGCATAAACAGTTTCGTTGATTTCACCTGAAAATTCAGCTTCAAGTTCTGCCCGGATATCTGCCCTGATATGATTCACAAGCATGAATTCAAGTCGAGAGAGATCTGCAGTGGATACGTTTTCAGAAGAACTACCGGAATTGAGTGCAAACCCTGTTTCAAGCAGGCCCGAGAGATAAGCATTAAATTCATCTTCTGTTGAGAAGGAATTTTCCTCCCCCGCATTTCCAGAAACCCCATAGAGAAGGGTCTCAAAAGACTCATCTACGTCCTCTCCGAAAACCGATCCCGAATAATCCGAGGGGAGAAGCAGCTTAACCGCCATCTCCGCCCCTTCAAGGGCTGCAGCATCAAGTGAAGCATTAAAAGCCCGGAAAAGTGCTGTTGAAGCCTCTTCGTCAGAAGCGTTAAGGGAAGCTTCAAGAATTGAATCATTTACGCAGGCAAGTAGGGAATCCCTGGAAGGTGCACCCGCATAAAGAGGCATGGAAAGTTTTGTACTCTGCCGGATAGCATCCACAGGCGGTTCTTCTCCGATTACAAGTTCGCTTCCCATGGGGAAAGCTTCTAAAGGATGCCAGTAAGCTTCAAATCGATAAGAAAACCTCCCTGCTGCCTTTCTGTCCAGATAAGCAATTATGGTTTCGGAAGCCTGATCGGAATAGTCCTCAGCCAGCGGGTTGAGGGAAAAAGAAGAGCCGTTTCCTTGCAACCTGAGGGAAATAGCCAGATATTCGGCTGTCAGGTCAGCAAAAGTCCTGTGCTTCTGCTCCTTTCCGAAAAGGGTATGAACAGGACTTCCCACAATTGAGTTTTCCGGGACTGAAACGTTAACCGCTGAAAGAGGCGAGATTTCATATTCGAAATCTTCTAGCCTGCAGGAAAGAAGCGATTCAAGAAGATAGGTATCCAGTTCTGAAGAAGTCACATATCCGGCTACAGTATATTGTTCATCAGCCTGAAGGGAGGGCATAAGAATAATTCCGGAAAGTGAAATTAACACAAGCAAAAAAAGGGCATCAAAAACTGTAGAGTAACCTGACGATTCTCTAATGGCCCCGATCTTTACTTTTTCACTATTTACTTTTTGCACCTCTCCAGAGTTTTGAGAATTTCTCAAGGATTTCACCTGTTTCACTTATTCACCTGTTTCTTTCCTGAATCAGATTTCCTGTAAGGGATCGTTAATTTCTGCCTTTGATGATACTCCATCCTGGTACGGCATTACATCCAGGGAGTGTTATAAAGTACTACAGTGAGGGCCCCCGGAATCGTTTCTGCTGAACTTAATTCGATTACTACAGGCACTGAAGCCGCAACTTTCTCCTGTTTTCCCATAAGGTAGCCGGATTCGACCATTTCAGGCCTTATGACCCATTGCCATTGCCCGTCGTCGGTCCGGACTTCAACCAGGAACGGATAATTTCCTGAAAATGTGGCAAAAAACTCCTTTCTTTCATCATATCCTTCGGTACCCGAAAGCCTATCAAGTGCTGATGCAGAAAGCGCGCCCGGGTTTTCGGCTTTCAGGACATTTGCTTCTGCTACGGTTGCTGCAAGAAGGGAAGCACTTTCATAATTCTCAAGAGCAAAGGAGCGGTCTTCATATCCCGTATATGCCCTTGAAAGAAGAAATGCAAGTACCACGAAACCTATAACAGCAAGAGCAGTGGCAACAAGATCGGAATGAGGTTCAAGAACTCCTCTCTCATCCTGCAGAATTGAATCGTCAGGTTTTTTTACAAAATTTCTCACAGATTCCAGCCAGTTATTGATAAACGAGGACATACTCAAAAGCAGAAACCCCCTCACTGCCTCTTACATAAACAAATTCTTTTTTTATGGAAATGTCTTCATCTGCGCTTAAAAGAGCCTCTTTGGTTCCGGAAATCCTCAGAAATTCTTGAATTTCCTGAAAATCAGCTGAAAGTGGAGATCCTTCGCTGCCATCGTTTCCGAACCTTGTGTACAGTTTTCCCCTGAGTTCCGACTCATTGAAAGGCAGTACCCTGAAGGTAAAGGGTCTTACAGCACTGAAACTTTCTCCACCTGATTCAGCCTTCAAATGGACATATTCTCCTGACACGTAAACCTCTATATCATCCCCAAACTGAGAGGTTAAAAAGACTTCATTTTCATCAAAACGATAAGAGATTTCCTGAGTTTCCCCGGGAAAGTTCCCTGCTCCGGCCTTATCTACTGCGGCTTTGAAATCCCTGGCAAGAAAATCCAGCTCTTCCTGTGCCTCAAGATCTTTAAAACCGGCAGCCAGTTGAAAAAGGGCTGCAAAAAGGACTACACTGGCTAAGACAAGTGCAGCTTTTGATATCAAAAAGTCAGCCCATGCAGACTCGTCTGCTGAAATCTCCTTTACCGTACAGGTCTTTTCTGACTTCATTCCTGAATTCATGTCCTTTAGCCAGCTCCGGTATCTGAGATCAGGACAAAAAGCCTGCCTGGTCCCTGGTCAATCTTTGTTGAGAGAAGTAGTCTATGCCTGCCCGGACCAAGAGATACGGGCCCGTTAAGCTCAGGGTTTGAAAATGAAGCAAAAGCAGGATAAAATTTTGATTTTCCTTTAATAGTAATACCATAATTATCCGCATCCTCAGGCCAGTTTCCCTCTTTACCTTGCAGTGCTCCGAAGACCACAGATGCTCCCTGAGGCACGTTTATCTCAACGATAAACTCACTCCCTTCTCCGCGTATGGAGAGCTGTTCGGCAGCAGCTGTTAGTTTTGAAACCTCATCCAGGGTTTCCCGTTCCTTTACTCCTTCCAGAAAACCGGAAATAGAGGCTGAAGAGATAAGCACAAGTGCAGCAAAAAGTATCCCTGTAACCGTAAGCCTGAAGGGTAACCCGCATACTGCAGATTCCTCATTTCCAATCTGACAGGCTAAAACCTGCACCTTCCCAGCCGTAAATTCCCCTCCCTGAAGTCCAGATACTGAGAAAAGTTATGAATTTTAGTTAAGAAAAATTAGTGTGTTTGCCTATAAAAAGATTACTTTATCTATATATAAAAAATATGAAAAACCCGGAAAAATATTTCATTAAATCCATCCGAATAGCCTTTCGAACAATCCGGGTTCCATAGTAGACAAGAATGCCATACTATCAATTGTGCTTAGAGGGTCAGAGGAACTAATTATAGCCTTAACGTTCCTTGCCTCTTTATAACCTGTGTTTTAATTGCTAGTGTTATGGCAATTTAATTATTGGGCATTAATACTTAGACAATGCATCATCCGTAGTCCCTTTCTTAATTATAAGGACTCAGAACTAAATTCCCTAGACACTAGTTCTCAGGAACTCACTCCTGACCCGAAAAATTAAATGTAGAAAAAAGTAAAGAAGAAATTAAAACAAAAATAGTATAGAAGGATTAAAGCTTTGATTTTAACCTTTCAGCTTGATGAAACCTTTTCAATAATCTCTTCCTGCGTCAACAATTCCTGTTCTCCTGAAACCATATCTCTAAGAGTCAACTTGCCCGCCTCGAGCTCTTTTTCTCCGACTATAACTGCATAGTCGGCATTGATTGTGTTTGCATAGGAAAGCTGGGCTTTGAAATTGCGCTCCATAAGGTCTACATGGACCGGCAGATACTTTCTTAATTTGGCTGCAATTTTTACGGCTTCGAGATGGGTATCAGGCTTTGAGATAAGTACAAGGTTTTTGGGTGCCGGATATTCGAGAGGACAGATCTCCATTATTCTGTCAAAACCGATGCCGAAACCTGTTGAAGGCACGTCTCCACCTCCGAAAAGCTGGATAAGCTGATAAGAGCCACCGCCGCAGACCTGCTTCTGGGCGCCAAGACCCTCGGCATAGACCTCAAAAACCATTCCGGTATAATAATCGAGCCCGCGGGCAATTCCGAAATCAAGGGAGTAATCAACTCCATATGCATCGAGAACTTTAAGGGTCTTTTCAAAACCTACAAGCTCGGGGATATTCCCGACTATTTCCTTTACCTTGGGGAGGATATACTTGCCTTCCAGCTTAATAAGCCTGAAAACATCTGATTTCAATTGGTCTTCTGCGCCGATCTCATCGAGCAGAGCTTCGAGGCCTGCATATTCTTTCTTGTCTACGAGCCGCATGACCTTGCTTACGATTTCGGGATCAAGCCCTTTCAGGAGCGTGCGTATTACTGCAAGGTTTCCTATTTTCATGTCTCCTTTGACTCCCACGGCTTTTAGCATGGCATCGGCAAGGGCAATAACCTCGGCATCAGAATCGGATTTCCCGCTTCCTATAAGTTCGACCCCGAACTGCCAGAATTCTCTGAAGCGGCCTTTCTGGGGGCGTTCATAGCGGAAACAGTTTTCAAAGTAGAACAACTTCAAAGGTTTGGGGAAAGGCTGAAGTTCATTTACATACATCCGCATGACTGGAGCTGTGAGTTCCGGCCTGAGGGTCATATCCCTGCCTCCTTTGTCCGTGAAGTTATAGAGTTCCCCTATAATGCCTTCTCCGGACTTAAGGGTAAAAAGGTCCAGATGTTCAAACGTGGGCGTAATGATTTCACTGTAGCCCCAATTGCGGACAACATTTCGCATAACGTTTTCCACGTACCTTCTACGGGCAGTATCTGCGGGTAAAAAGTCCCGGGTCCCTCTTGGCCTGTTAACTGTCATTTTTTAATGCACCTGGTATATATCAAATTTAGAGAACTTTGCTGAAGATTAGAGAATTTGTAATGAATATATGATCTGCTGAATACACAACTGCTGAAT
>DUGS01000086.1:8290-8459 GCA_013331265.1 Methanosarcina sp. | reverse complement strand
ATACACAACTGCTGAATACACAACCGCCTGTTCAGATAAATCAATCTATACATTTCACAAACAGGATATAAATTCTCGTAAATAGCCTGTATTCATATAATTTTAAGGGATTTTTCTGCTTCTCTTCAGCTTTTCTGGATGGTAGTAAAAGCAAGCTATTTTACTTTTT
>DUGS01000086.1:7209-7905 GCA_013331265.1 Methanosarcina sp. | reverse complement strand
GAGCAAAGAAGTGTACCTTTAAGGGAGCATCTGCTGGCCCTGAAGCCCTGCAGACATGGAGGGCTAATCCAGGAAACTTCGGAGACGTACGGGATCCCCGAAAACGAAATTCTCGACTTCAGTGCAAACTTTAACCCACTGGGAAGTCCCTTTGACTATCCGGAAAACGGGCTAAATTTTGAAGAAATAATAAAGAAGAGTCTTGGGAAATTCCTGGAATACCCTGACAACAGGTATGTAGAGTTCAGGGAAGCTGCTGCAAGGTTCGTAGGGCTCGGAGTAACACCGCAAAGTATCATTCCGGGCAACGGTTCAACGGAAATAATCCGGCTTGTAGTCGAATCTGTGATAGAAAAAGGAGATAAAGTCCTTTTACCCTGGCCTACTTTCGGAGAATATGAAATGCAGTGCCGGATCATGGGAGCAGAACCGGTATATCCTGCGCAGGACGAGGTAGATACGCTCTCTGATGAGATGCTGGATGAAGCAAAAATCCTTTTTATCTGTAATCCGAACAACCCTACAGGAAAACTCCACCGCAGAGAAGAACTTAAAGCCCTTGCAGAACGCTGCAGAGAACATAAAACCCTTCTCTATGTAGATGAAGCTTTCATAGAGCTTTCCGACCCTTCACAGAGCGTTGCAGACCTTCCTGCACACAATGACTATGTCTTTGTCATGCGTTCCCTTACAAAG
>DUGS01000086.1:3433-7011 GCA_013331265.1 Methanosarcina sp. | reverse complement strand
AAGGACTTTGCAATCCCGGGAATCAGAATGGGCTTCGGAATAGCTTCTCCTGTTATGGCTGATATACTAAACACAGCAAGGCTGTCCTGGAACTTAGGAGCAATTGCAAACAATACCGGAATTGCGCTTCTCAATATAGAAGGCGGGATTGACAGCCCTTACCTGAAAAAAGCCAGGGAAATGATCCTGAAAGAAGGAGAAACTCTCAAAGCCAAACTTGACAGGATAAGGGGCTTTAAAGCCGGAGAAGTGAATGTAAACTTTATTTTCGTTGATGTAAGCAAGTTCATGCTTAATTCAAGTGAACTGGCTGCACGCCTTGCAGCCCGCGGAATCCTTGTCCGTGACTGCATCTCTTTCCACGGCCTTGGAAAGGATTACATAAGGGTTGCAGTAAGGACCGAAAAAGAAAACGACAGGCTCATCGCTGCAATCGGTGAAATTATCACCGAGTGGGGCAGAGAACAGGCAAAGAATGAACTGAAAAATGTAATAGAAAAAGCCGGTGAAGAAGGCATAGGAGGGAGGAAGACCTGCGAATACTACCCCTGCCATTTCGAAGGCCAGAACTGCACCTTCTGCTTCTGTCCATTTTATCCCTGTGAAAATGAAAAAACCGGAGGAAAATGGATACAGAGCTCAAGAGGCGGCAGGGTATGGAGCTGCGTTGACTGCCACCTTGTCCATAAAAAGGAAATAGCCCAGAAGATCCTTGACTGCCTGATGCAGGAAGGAGACACTGACGAACTCGTAAAAGTAGCCTGGAAAAAAGTGATGGAGCCTATCTTATGATTATCCCGGACAGCGGGCACCTTGCTCTGGTACTTCTGCTAGCTGCGGTCATAGACATAGTTTTCGGGGAACCTCCTGCTGCTGTTCACCCCGTTGTCTGGATAGGAAAACTAATCAACTTTTTGAAAAACGCAGCCCCAAAAACCCACAGGAAACTCTATGGCACTGCAATGGCTCTGTGCTGCGTCTTATTCGCATCTTTAATCGGGTATTCAGTCCTCTATATTGCAGCCCTTCCCGGAATTCCGGGCGTTTTAGCCCTCTTTATAGAAGCTTATTTCCTTAAAGCCACCTTTGCAATCAACTGCCTGCTGAGCCCTGCAAGGGAGATTTACAAACACCTTGAAGAAAACAGGCTGGAAAAAGTAAGGGAACTGCTCCCAATCTACGTAAGCCGGAACACTTCCAAACTGACAAAAAAACAGATGTCTTCAGCTGTTGTGGAATCTGTATCAGAAAACTATGTCGACGGCATACTGAGCCCGATTTTCTATTACACAATCTTCGGAGAATTGGGGCTTGTAGCAGCATATGCATTTAAAGCCATAAACACACTGGACTCAATGGTAGGGTACAAAACCGAGCCTTACAGGGAACTGGGATACTTCTCAGCAAAATCCGATGACGTATTAAACTGGATCCCTGCCCGGATCTCAGTTATCTTTATCCTTGCCGCCGCTTTTACAGTATCTTTATTACCTAAAAAAGGAAGAAAAATCAATCCATTTAACAGTGTAAAGACAGCATTCGAAGACGGGATGAAGACCCCTTCCCCAAATTCAGGCTATCCGATGGCTGCTACTGCCGGGGCTCTGGGAGTCAAGCTCGAAAAACCTGACACTTATGTTCTGGGAGCCTCGTACCCCTCTACCGAAGTAAAAGATATAAAACGGGTGTCCCAATTAATAGCAATTGCTTCATGGTTTTCACTTGTTGCTTTTGTGGCAGTGATCCAGATGACGGAAATCTACCTTTACCCGTAACCTAGATATGTACAGAATCCCGGTCAAGCTTGCAATCCGGAGTTTTACATGAAATCGGGACTCTGAGAAAACTGAGTATGCCCGGCAGGTGATGCTGGAAGCAAAACCCTTATATTATAGATACAGAAGCTTAAAGCCAGGCTTAGGACCAGTTTTTTGTTTTAAGTTTGGTTGCTTCAAGACCGGACATTTTAAGAATTTAAGAACCCCTGAAATAATCGTTTTGACAACCCCGGAGTGACCAGTATGAAGTTATCAGATATCGAGGAAAGGGACCTGAAAAAAGGGCAGCCTGAAAAAATAGAGGAAAAAGCTATCATTGACATCCTTGACGTCCTGGCTGAAGAAGGCATAAGTGTCCAGGACCTTGCAGACACGGCTCTGGAAATGTACGTCCCTCACCCTGGACTTGAGACAAGGGAAAAAGCCGAAGCTCTGTTTAAAAGAGAACTCAAGTTCGCTCTTTCTGACCCAAATCTCTGCCTTTTGATTTATTCCGGGATCCTGCTGGAGAGGGAAGGCAGAGCCGGAAACCTTCCAAATCTCAGCAAAAGTTCTTACGAAAAAGACCTGACTTTTATAATTGCAGATGAAGTGCTCGGCAACAGCATCGCAAATTATATCAGCGGCTCTAAAGGGACATTCGAGTTTGTCAGGTATGACAAACTAAAACCCGGAATACTGTCAGGCCTTGGGCCTTTTATGGACGATGTCATAGGAGGGCTTATCGGAGGAGTATCCTCCAATATGTATTCGAGAGGCATGGCAGAGTTTGAAAGAAAAGGCTGAAAAACAGGCGATGCATAATGAATTCATTTTTACTTGCATTTAAGTCGGGTTTTGGGTTCCTGTCCACGATCCCCGTAGGAATCAGTATGGAAGGGATCGACGAACTCATGAAAAAGATCTACTTTTACCCTGTCGTGGGAGCCATACTCGGGCTTCTCATAGGGATAGTTGCATACATAGGGCAACTGGTATTTCCGGATTCAGTCCTGGCAGCTCTTATCATGGGATTCGTATATTACATTACAGGCTTTAACCACCTCGATGGAGTCATGGACATGGGAGATGGCTTTATGGCCCACGGATCCCTTGAGAAAAAGGTCAAAGCCTTAAAAGATACAACCCTCGGGACAGGAGGAGTTGCTTTCGGCATACTGGTATTGCTCGCATTTTATGGTTCCATAAGAGCAGTTCAGGACGAAGGCTTTACTGCTTTTGGTTTTAACCTTCCGTTGCTTATGTTTGGATCCATGTTTATAGCAGAGGTCAGTGCCAAGCAGTCCATGTTAACAATTGCAGCTTTTGGAAAACCGCTCCCACGACCGGAAAATCAGGCATATCCTGGCCTGGGGGAAATGACAATAAACGGAGCAACCCGGAAAAATTTTCTCATAGGATTTGTTTTCGGAGCGGTTGTATGTTACCTGCCATTTGGGCCGATTGGGCTGATTTCATATCTGGCAGCATGCATTTCGGCTCTTGTACTCCTTAACAGGAGCTATGCCCACTTTGGAGGCTTAAACGGCGACGGAATCGGAACGGCAAACGAGATTGGAAGGATAACTGCCCTGATTGTTATTGCAGTTATGCTCAAACTTTCATTAAATGAATACCTGGGAGGTTTAGAATGGACGTTATTGTAATGGCAGGAGGGTTCGGACAGAGACTTGGAATGGGGGAAAAGCCCTGCGTTGAACTGCTCGGAAAGCCACTCATTACCTACGTAATAGATAATCTTAGATCATCAAAAAACATAGACAAAGTTTTCGTAGCAGTTTCCCCTGTTACCCCAAAGAC
>DUGS01000086.1:0-3166 GCA_013331265.1 Methanosarcina sp. | reverse complement strand
GGGAACTATGTAGGGGACATGATTTACGCAGTGGAAACTGCAAATACTACAGGCCCGGTAATGATTATTATGTCCGACCTGCCTTTGATAAACCCTGAGCTTATTGATTCGGTAATAGAAAAATACAGGGAAGAAGGAAAGCCGGCACTTTCCGTTTATGTCCCGATAAATGTCTGCAAAGGAGCAGGGACCAGGCCTGACACTGTATTTAATAAAGATGGGAAACTTATCGTGCCCGCTGGAGTAAATATCCTTGACAGTTCTCAAATCAGGAACGAACAGGAAGACTTTAATCTCATACTCGATAATCCCAGACTGGCAATAAACGTAAATACCGTTAAAGACCTGCAGCGCTGCAAGGACTTGTTGCAGTGTTCAAACTAAAAATTTGCTAGAGGTGTCATACATTCTATCCTTAAAAAACCTGATATTAAGCCGTGATGGAAAAAAAATTTTGCGTGGGGTCAACCTTGAGGTAGGGGACCGCGAAATCCACAGCATCATAGGCGCAAACGGTGCAGGAAAAAGCACACTTGCTTATACCCTGATGGGGCTCCAGGGTTATGAACACGAAGAGGGCAGCATCATTTTTAACGGGGAAGATGTTGCAGCACTTTCGATAACCGAACGTGCAAGAAAAGGTATAACCCTTGCCTGGCAGGAGCCAGCCCGCTTTGAAGGGCTGAAGGTCAGAGATTACCTCGCAATAGGGGCAAGAGGCAATGGCGGCATCACGGAAGAAGAAATAAAGGAAGCCCTCAGAAAAGTCGATCTGAAACCCGAGAAATACATTAACAGAGAGGTGGGCGAGGCATTGAGCGGTGGTGAAAGGAAGCGTATAGAGCTTGCCTCCATAATCACTATGAAGCCAAAACTCGCAATCCTTGATGAACCAGACTCAGGAATTGATGTGGTCTCATTAAAAGAAATTGTTACTCTGATTCAGACACTCAAAGAAAATGGTTCCTCAGTGCTTGTAATTACACACAGGGAAGAAATTGCAGCCGCCTCAGATAAAGCATCCCTGATGTGCGAAGGCGTGATCCTCAGGAGCGGGGACCCCCTGGAGATAAGCGAATTTTTTAAAAACAGATGCATCCCCTGTGACAACCGGGTATCTCCCCCTAAGGTGGACTGAAAAATGACTCAGATTACATTGAATGCGCTTTCCAGAGAAGCAGAAGATATAACAGCAGCCTACACTGCAGCCGGAGGAGATGCTGCAGTCCTGCATAACCATGGGCTTGCAAGCCTTGTGATAAGCGGAAACAAAGTGCTCAGCGTAAATGAGACTGAAGGTGTAGTGCTCGAGAAGAAAGAAAACGAACACGGCGTGGACATTAAAATGACCATCAAAAAAGGATATAAAATCCCCCTGCCTGTCCACTTCTGCTTCGGACTGGTCCCTAAAGAAGGCCTTCAGGAGATTAACATGAATCTCGTAGCTGAAGAAGACTCTTCTGTAGAACTTATTGCCCACTGTACCTTCCCAAACGCTGAAAAAATTATCCACAAAATGGATGCTGAGATGCATATCGGAAAGAATGCATCCCTTAAATATACAGAGACCCACTTCCACGGTTCCTATGGAGGAATTCAGGTGCTTCCGAAAGCCCATATAACGATCGAGGAAGGAGGCAGCTACTACACGAACTTTTCCCTTGTCTCCGGAAGAGTAGGGAATCTGGAATTCGATTACAGTGTGGACGCCGAAAAAGACTCGGTTTGCGAGATGGTCACCAAAGTATATGGAAAAGCGGACGATAAAATAAAGATCCTCGAAAGTGTCTCTCTTAATGGAGAAAATGCCCGCAGTGTGATTAAAAGCCGGCTTGCAATAACCGACAATGCAGAATCCGTATTCAGGGGAATAACCGAAGGGCATGCTCCAAGAGCCCGGGGACATGTTGACTGCATGGAAGTCATCCAGGGCAATGCAAAAGCCGAAGCCATTCCTGTTGTGAGAGTGGACAACCCTCTTGCCAAGGTTACACATGAAGCTGCTATCGGCTGCGTGGACAAAAAAGAAGTAGAAACCCTTATGGCACGCGGGCTTGAAGAGGGCGATGCAATAGACATCATAGTAAAGGGAATGCTGGCTTAAATCTGCCACGTGTTCCTTTTTTATTTTCAAACCGCCACCTTGATAAACAGATGTTTTCATTCATATGTAACAATCATCAAGAAAACTCAGAGATTTCTGCTCAGAGATTTCTATATGGAAGTGGAAAGTGTGGGTGAAGTAGTCATTCTTGAAAAAAAGTATTCGGAAAAAAATCTTCAGCTCATTACCGGAAAAAAGGACATATGTTCGCATATCACGGATATTCCTGAAGAGATGTTGCTTTTAAGTGAAGTCATAGAAGATCCCAGAAAACTTCCTTACCTGCTGGAAACCTTTCATACTGCGCAGATAAAGAATGAAAAAGCTTTTCATTTTGCCCTGCTCAGGGTCCAGGTAGATTCGGATATAAGGATGCATGAGGACATCCAGAAATATCAGCAGAGAAAGTACGTAGCTGAAACCCTTGAGAAACTGCTCTATGGGGAACTTATGCTCTCAGTCGGAGAAAACTCGGGACTCGGCGACTGAGATATCCGCAAGCAAAACCTGTTATTTCTTTCACTTTTACAATTTCTGCGACTGTCAGGTATCAGGCGACCTGACATATTTTTTAGAAATCTATTTTTTATTAAGACGCAGGTGGTTTAAGCAGGAAATCACGCGTATACCCATCTGGTTTTTATTTATGTAGATATAGAAATTTCCTTTTATGCCCTGGCTGAGGATTAAGGGAAAAACCTTTTTTGTTTATGTTATCCTGAATTGACGGGTAATTATCAATAAGAAAAAGTTCAGTTTTTTAAAAGATAAAACGAATTAAATAATTTTTAGATGATATTAATATATAAATTAAAAAGACATTAAATTAAGAGATCAATCCGGAAAAACAGTATAATTCACCGGTTTCCGACGGAAGCTCCAGGCGAGGAACTGGGAATCTATTCCGGATATCAACATTCCCGAAAAAAGGGTTTTATTTATTAAAGATCGAGGCAGGGAGTTCTTGACTGTTAATTTTTATTCCTGTTCTCGTACATTTCTTTGAAAATGGGGGTTATAGATGGCAAGCAAAGAAGAATTACTTCAGGAACTTTCAGACGC
>DUGS01000184.1:8538-8969 GCA_013331265.1 Methanosarcina sp. | reverse complement strand
CTTCAGGCTTTTGACCGTGTGCTTGAAGAAGATCCTATTGATTTTGCAGTCCTGTTCCATAAAGGAAATTCCCTGCTGAAACTCAAGCGTTATGAAGAAGCTCTTGATACGTTTGAAAGAGCTTCGGAAATCAACCCTGAAAATGCAGGGCTCTGGACTAACATCGGATTTGTTTTAACAAAACTTGAGCGCTTCCGGGATGCGCTTGATGCTTTCGAAAAATCTATTTCATTGAGCCCTGTGCAGAAAAATGCCTGGGAAGGTAAGGATGCAGTGCTTGCCAGAATATGCCTGTGTGAAGAGAAGCTCAGGGAATCTGAAGAAGCTCTGGAAAAAATCCCTGACGATCCTGATACTCTGTTTGAAAAAGGCAAGCTTCATCTCAGGCTTGGAGAACAGGATAAAGCTATGCAGGCTTTTAAAAAAGCCCT
>DUGS01000184.1:0-8282 GCA_013331265.1 Methanosarcina sp. | reverse complement strand
GGTTCGGAAAAGGAAGCTCTGCATGCTTTTGAAAAGGCAACCCGCCTTAAGCCTGATTTTGCCGAAGCCTGGTATGAAAAAGGAAATGTATTCCTTAAACTTGGAAATCTGAAAGGGGCAGAAAACGCTTTTAAGATTGCAGCCAGCCTCTGGGATAGTAAAGGGGCCAAAACAAAAGCAGAAAGTGCCCGTGAAAAGGTTAAAAGGCTGGGGAGCGGCCTGTAGACAAAAACAAAAAGAACAGGAAAATAACAACTTAATTTTTTACCGTTTTTCAATATTTCTCCAAGCTTCTTTTTTCTACTTTTTATCCCTTCAGCTTCTATCTTCTTATTGGAAGGCCGCCAGACAAACTGGTGGGTATGTCCGATTTACATCTGGATCGAGGCTCTATTTATGAAAATGGTATGATATTTCTTAAACCAGTCATCTGTCTGTGCCCCCTTGTTCTGTAATAAAACTGCTTGATCTCAGGACGAACTTCCTGATGTTTACAGATATGCATGCGTGACATAACGCCGCATCATCCTGTGGCTGTTGAAATAATAGGCAACCATGCCAATTGAGTTATTCATCAGTTTTAACCATTCGTCTTTGCGCTCGTAATACATTGGGACGATAATGTAGTAGAGTTTGTTGTAGAGATCGTCAAACTCAGCAAGCCTTGCCTCTTCTACGGTAAGATGTTCTTCGGGCTGGGGGCCTATGGACCAGCCGGTTACACCTTCAATCCATCCTTCAATCCACCAGCCGTCAAGAATGCTGAAATTCACTACTCCATTATGGGCAGCTTTCATGCCGCTTGTGCCCGAGGCTTCATATGGGCGGGTTGGAGTGTTCAGCCAGACATCAACGCCGGAGACCATTTTTGCAGCCAGGTCCATATCATAATTTTCCAGGAAGACGATATTGATCTCGTTTTTGAGCGTTTCTATGCTTTTGAAAATATCCCTTATAAGCTGTTTTCCAGCCTCATCATGAGGGTGTGCTTTTCCTGCAAAAATAAGCTGAATTCTGCCTCTACGGTTTACTTTTCTGAGCCTTTCAATGTCGGAAAGGATTAAGGTTGCCCTTTTATACGCTGTCATACGCCGTGCAAAACCTATAGTTAGGGTCTCATAGTCCATACCTGCCCCTGTTCTTTCATTCACTTCGTCTATAAGGGCTTTTTTTGCATTTCGGCGTGCTTCCCAGATTTTGTCATCCGGGATTCCTCCTACTCTTACAAGGAGTTCGGGTTCATTTGCCCATCCGGGTATATAGTGGTCAAAAAGCTGCCTGAAATAAGGGCAGGTCCAGGTATAAGAGTGGACACCGTTTGTTATTGCTTGAATTGAGTACCCTGGAAAGAGCTCACATGAAACCCGGCTGTGCCTTTTTGTGACACCGTTCACATAGTTGGACAGGTTGAGGGCAAAAAGGCTCGTATTAAAACGGTCTGCTCCCCCTAAACTTCTGAGGGTGTTCACATCGTTCTCATCCCTGATCAGGTCTTTGACAAGCCCGTAATCGAACTTATCATGCCCGGCTTCTACGGGGGTATGAGTGGTAAAAATGCAGAGTTCCTTTACCTTTGAACATTCTTTCCCATTCCTTTTTAAAAGTTCCAGGGCGAGCAGGCTTGAGTGCCCTTCATTCATATGGTATTTTCTGACCTTAAAGCCAAGTGCATCAAGCATGCGCACTCCCCCTATCCCGAGCACTATCTCCTGCTTGAGCCTGTAGGTATGGTCACCCCCATAAAGAAAATCTGTGATCCTGCGGTCTTCCCACGAGTTTCCTTTCACGTTGGTATCGAGTAAAATAATAGGTATGTGGCCGCCGGTCAGGCTTTTGCAATCATAGTGCCATGCCTGGATTTTGACCTCTCTGTCCTGAATTTTAACGCTCACTTCCTGCTCGAGCCGGTTCATGAAATTTGAAGGGTTCCACTCTTCAGTTAGTTCAGTCTGGGTCCCGAAGGCATCAAGGCTCTGCCTGAAATATCCTTTATTGCTAACCAGAGTTACTGCTACCAGCGGGATTTTGAGGTCTGTAGCCGAGCGGATCGTATCGCCTGCCAGCACTCCAAGACCTCCTGAATATGTCGGGATTTCATTGCGAAGCCCGATCTCCATCGAAAAATAAGCTATCTTCTGCCCTTTCAGTACTCCTTGAAGATCATTTTCCATATATGTAAATCCCTGCCTTCTTTATCATTTAGCAATGATTTCTACTAAATATTTTATCTACTAAATATTTTAAAATTTCTTCCAACAATATTTAAAAAGATGTCTGCAGTGATATATAATTCTACCTTTTTAGGGGAGGGAGAATCCCAGTGTCTTACTTTCAAAAAAGGGACTAAGTTTTTTTATATATTTTTCTCTCGGCTTTTACTTTTTTCTGCCAATTTATGTGTTAAATATTTCTCTTTTCAAACACTGCCAGGCTTTCCTATAACGAAATTTCTAATATTGAATTCACAATCTTTTTAATGTATTACGTGGTTCCATATAATTGTAGCAAAAAGATTAAATATGCAAAACTTTGTCATAGCTTCCTGTAAAAGGTTTTGTACGGGGACGAAAATGGCTAAAGCGACTTCAAATTCGGCTAGAAACGGAAACCACGGCAGGCAAAAACCCTGCAAATATCTCAATGAGATGTCTTTACGCAGTGCGCTGGAGATGGCAAAAGAGCTGATCTCAGTAATAAATAAAGTCCCTGTTACTGTTTTTCTGTGGCGGCCAGAGAAGTGCTGGCCTGCAGATTTTGTCTCTGAGAACATAAAAAAGTTCGGGTATACGGTAGAAGAGTTTACTTCGGGAAAGCTTCTGTACGGAAACATTGTGCATCCTGATGACCTGGAAAGGGTCGAAAGAGAACTCTCAAGAAGAATCGAAGAAGATTACGTTGACTTCTCTCAGGAATACCGGATATTGACAAAATCAGGGGAAGCGCGCTGGGTTGAAGAAAGAACATTTATTGAAGCCGATGAGAATGGGGTCGTAAGATACCTTAAAGGTATAATTCTGGATATTACCGAAAGAAAACGAAAAGAGAAACTGCTCTATATCCAGAGGGACCTTGGAATTGCGTTAAGCACTTCGAATTACCTGGATGAAACCCTTGATAGGCTGCTTGACTCTTGCCTTCAGATAGATGAGATCACTGCCGGTGGTATCTATCTGATTGATGACGAAACCGGAGATATGAATCTTTCTATCCATCGCGGGCTTTCTTCTATCTTTATCGAGAACGCTTCTCATTATAGTGCAAATTCTCCAAATACCAAGCTTGTTATGATAGGTCAGCCTGTCTACAAGCAGCACATAGATCTTCTTCTTACCTCAAAAGATGAGGTGCTCAGGCAGGAAAATCTTAGAGCTACGGCAATAATTCCTGTAAAGTACGGAAAAAAAGTTATTGCGGCTTTTTATCTTGCCTCAAGGATGGAGTATGAGCTATCGGATAGCGTGCGTACTGTTATCGAAACCATTGCAACCCAGTTTGGGGTTTTCATCTCCCGGATCCGGCTTGAAGAAAAACTCAAAGAGTGTGTGAAGAAGCGGAAGTCTTGACTGCTTCTTTCAGTTTTATTTCTGCCCCTGTCATTTATTCAGTTTATCTCCTATGCAGTGCTGATGGGACTTTCGGGGATAGAGCTTTCTATCACCTGAAGCGCGGGAGTATAAGGGTCTTATCGCTGCCTTCTATTGTTTTTGCTCCTTCGTTTTCTTCAATTGTGGCTCTGACCATTAAGGGCACTTCATTGCAGAAGCATTTTTTAAGATCCAGCTGGGTCATCAGTTCATGACAGTTAAAGTTCATAACAAGGTCTTCATACCCGTCAGAATTGATGTCTCTATATTCCATAGCGTACGGTTCCACTTTCCCTGCCGACTTTACCGAACTTACCGTTGCTGAGTTTGCCTGTATTTTTTTAACGTCCAGTTCGTCTGATCCCAGAACCGCAATCGTCATGCTCCCCTTTTCCATTGTTTTCACACAGTTGACATTTCTGTCAGGATTAACTCTGACTTCCATATCCTGAACTGTCTGTCTGTCTCCTGCCTGGTCGGAAGCATACGGTTCAGAACCGGATGCCAAAGACGCCGCAATGGCTATCAGTACAAGCATTAAACAGAAACAAGATATTTTCCCGAGTATTGAAATTTTTTGCATATCCGAGTTCATTGATAGTCTCCCCCTACATTTTAGCAATGAACTTCTAAATACATATATTAATAGGAAATTATAATATGTATCATATGTTTTTCAAAAGAGTCAGCTTCAGACCCACAGGCTGTCTCGGGATAAGAGCTGAGAATTATAAGCAAAAGTTATAAGTTTTGTCTCTATAAACCTCATATGGAAATGACTGAAAATTTCAGTGGATCATCATTAGATTTTTCCTTTCATAGCATTAATTGAAAAATGCTTAGAACATGTAGAATATAGTATCTGGAAAAGCTCTATGTGAAAGGTCTCTTTATGGGGTCTGATTGAAAGTTACAATCTGGGGGGGAATATGACAGAAGAACTTAAAGATAAGATTTGTGAATACCTTGCAAATCACTATTACCTGAACCTCGCAACAGTGAGCCCACAGGGCAGGCCAATGGCTCATACAATGGCGTATGTTTCCGAAAATGAAATCGTATACCTGGCAACCAATAAGAACACCCGAAAGGTCCAGAATATCATGCAAAACCCACAGGTAGCGTTTACTGTTGATGAGGATGACCCTGACTGGTTTGATATGCAGGCACTCCAGGTTGAAGGCAGGGCATCGATAGTTACCGATGAGAAGGAACTGCGGGAAATCGGGGAGATTATGGCAGCTAAATTCCCTGTTATTGCAGATTTGCCGCCTGATCCGGATACAATTATGATAAAAATAGAACCTGAGGTTGTCTATTATCTGGATTATAGCATTGAGTACGGGTACAGGGCGAGAGTAGATTTCTGAACCGGCTGTTTTCTATAAAATGTTGACTCAGAGAATAGTTTTTACAACTATTCTTCTCTTTATGAGCAAGTTTTTAACATTTAATTTTAGTCGCCCTCTATTTTTTAACTGTGCTTTACGTAATCTAAAACTGGAAATGAATTCCTGGAGCAGGAGTACTACAAACGGCGCTTTCTCAAAATGTCAAGCAGTTCATCTGCATTGATAAGCATTATTGCTGTTGCAGCATTTGAAAGGCCTGTAGAACAGCAAGCTTTTGCAAAAACCTGTGGCTCAGAAAGTTCCTTCCAGAGGGGAGGCAGGAGATTTATTGAACCTGTCATTCCTCCTATTGGGTCGGAAGAAGCATAAAATACCCTGTTAATACCTGCAGAAATTAGCCTTATCAGGCACATCGGACAGGACTCAAGAGACGTGTAAAGCGTATAATCCTTTAAAGTAGTAATTTGCGGGTTCTCTTCTTCAAAATAGTTTAATGTAACCATTTCTGCGTGCAGGTCACTCCGAAAAGAAGGAGAGTAAACAAGGTTGTGCCCAAGAGCCACAATCTTTCCTTCAGCATCTGTTATTATGCTTCCAACCCCGTAATTTCCCGAATCTACGGATTTTAAAGCAAGTACATCTGTAAGCCAGGCATAAGGGTCATCTGTGAACTCAGGACGAAATTTGTACAATTGCAGCCAGTTTTTCCAGTTAATAACTTTTTCGTTTCTAAAGCCAGCTTTTGAACCAATTTTACTTAATATTTCCTCTCCCAAACCCCTTATCTCATTTATCATAAATTTTACCCCGGATTTTGTGTAAATAACATTTTATAATATTTTTTTAGCTCTTAAAGGTTATTAAAGTACACAAATGATCTCTCAGGTACAGAATTCTAACGCTTAAATATATAAATTTATACTGCAATCATCTGGTGGTGAAATATTATGGTAAAGTTAAATGAAGATATGAAAACTGCTTTTTCAAAAGTAAAGATCTTCCCTGTTGCAACGGCTTCAAAAGAAGGAGTTCCTAATGTGGTACCCATAGGCTTCTGCCAGCTTGTAGATGATGAAACTATATGGATTGCAGATAATTTCATGGTTAAATCTCTTGCAAACCTGGAAGAAAATCCAAACGTTGCAATCTATGTGTGGGGCCCTGAAACAGGCGGATGCTTCCAGATAAAGGGAGAAGCTACAATCATCACTTCAGGCGAGAAATTCGATAAGATGAAAGCAATTGTGAATGCTGCAAAACCAGGTCTTCCTGCAAAAACCCTCATAGAAGTCAGTATAAGTGATGTATTCCAGTGCGCTCCCGGCCCTGCAGCTGGAAAGAAGCTTCTGTGAATAAGAAATTACTGAATATATTATATCGAAATAATTTTTTACAGGTCAACAGGTCAAATAAGTGATTCTCCTAATGGAGTAAATCTCCAAAAAGTACAGATGCATATCTGAAGATAAGAACAATCAGGAGTGAGGATATGGTTGAAAATAAGGGAAAACCCCCAATTTTTTGTGAGAAACTCTGCATTGTCTGTAAAGGGGCAAGAGCAGGGAATAGTATCTTCAAATCCATACAGAACCTTGAGCTGAAGATCTTCGGGAAAAACGGCTGTATATGGGGAGCGGCAAGGACAAAATATTACGGAGTCACTCCTGATAAAAAACTTCCTGAAAGATTCAAAAAATAATAAACTATATTTTCAATTATATGTATTAAAAAATAAAAGATGTGAAATTTGTCATACATTTTGCCGGAAATGTTAGCAGAGAAATGACCTGCTAACCTTTGTAAAAAGAACCCGAACCGGACAACTGGTAACTGTAAGAGCTTATCTGGTACCTGTATCACTTGCCCTTAATTGGTAAAAATGATACTCGTATGGTTGCCAGGTATCCTGGATGTTCCCATCAGTAACAGTCAAGGCTCTATTTTCCCATAAGACATCATATGTTCCTTCTGGCACGCCGTTAATTGTTGCATTATTTACCGTGCTGTTTGCTTCGGTAAAATCAAGCATACTTGTCCTGCCATCAGTTACGTTTGTTGTTAGAAGTATCCGGTTGTCGTTCATAATCTAGGGCCAGACCTGCTCATATTTCGGCTTAAAATTGACCCATCCGGTATAGCCCGGAGTACCTGATGAATGTGCCGGCTGCGATGCAATTTAAGGCAAGGTTTATTGGGCTCGGTATATTGGCGCTGGAAAGAAAAACTGAAAATTAGATTTCCGATACTTAAAAAACATAATCGAGATTATTGGCTGTTTACATTTTTTATTTCCCGAATAATCTCAATGAACTCACTGGCTTCCTTTTTTACATCGTCGCTGCATACGACAGCAGAAATTGCAACAAAGCTGTCAGCTCCATTTTCAACAACGCGCCTGCAGTTTTCTCTATTTATTCCGCCGATTGCAACCACGGGAACTTTAATCGCATTCTTAACTTCTCTTATTCTGGCAGGCCCTATCCCCTTTCCTGCATCTTTTTTAGTAGACGTATCGAATATGGAGCCAAGACCCACATAATCAGCACCGCTTTTTTCTGCTTCGATTGCTTCATCAACGTTGTGGACTGTGAGGCCGATTATCTTATCTGCGCCCAGAAGTTTTCTTGCAGTTTCAATTGGCATGTCGTCCTGGCCTATGTGGACTCCGTCCGCATCAACTGCTAAGGCAACATCGATTCTATCATTTACAAGAAAGATTGCTCTGCCGCTGCAAATTCTCTTGATTTCGGACGCTTCATTGACCATCTCTTTTGTGCTCTTGTTTTTCTCCCGGTATTGAATTATCTTGCAGCCGACTTCAACTGATTCCTTTACATCGGACAGGGTTCCTTTCTTTGAGAGTCCGGAATCTGTCACAAGATAAAAATCAATCTCTTTTAAAAGAAAATTTTTCTGGGGAAGGTCTTTCTGATTGGAAATCTTCAGATTGCAGTTTTTCTGGTCCATTACGTTTCAACTCATTCGGCACCGTGTTTTAAAATAACGTACAGAAGGTCAAATACTTACAGAAGGTCAAATACTTACAGAAGGTCAAATACTAAATTGAAAGGTTTTGATAATCAGTTTTTTAGTGCCCGATATTTTTTAATGCCTGATATCTTCCATTAATTCAAAAATGGTGTGTCCGGTCGCCAATTCAGGTTTACCGCTCTTCGACTTTCATCATATCCTTTACTTTTTCGTCGGACAGGTTAAACACTTCATCATACAGGTTAACCTTAAAGCTTCCCGGCCCTGCCGACTTTTTGGCTGCAAGCTCTCCTGCGGCTCCGAAATAGCATAGTGCGTCTCTGGCGGCGAAGCAATAATCAGGATTAACCGCAGC
>DUGS01000133.1:48166-58585 GCA_013331265.1 Methanosarcina sp. | reverse complement strand
CGGCACCGTGTTCGAGAGAAATTGTTTTCGTTTTCATGTCCTGCCTTCTTTTTCCCGTGTTCTCTTTTCTTACATTTGAACAGCTTTTAATGCCTTACTTTTTTTGAGCTTCCTTTGCTCTTGCGAGCCCAAGTTCGATAAAGCCTATCCAGGTTTCAAGGCTTTCCCAGTCATGTTTTGAAGTAAGGATAACCGGCACATCAGGGTTTAAAGAAATGATGTCATCCCTCATTTTCTCGGCATCGACATCAACTGCATGGGCGATGTCAACCTTATTTATAACTGCAAGCTCTGCAGTCTTGAAAATCATGGGATGCTTCAGGATAATGTCGTCTCCTTCCGTGACGCTCACCACAACCGCCCTGAGATGTTCTCCAAGCTTGAAGTCCACAGGGCAGATCAGGTTACCCACATTTTCAATTATCAGGAGATCAGTATTATCAAGGTCGATCTTTTCGAGGGCTTTCTCTACCAGTTTTGCATCCAGGTGGCATTCCTTTCCTGTGTTTACGGGAATTGTCGGCACTCCTAGCTTCATGAAACGTGAAGCGTCCATCTCTGCAATAACATCACCTGCAATCACAGTTATTCTATATTTCTCTTTAAGTTGCCTGATCGCCTCTTCGATTAGAGTTGTCTTTCCTGACCCTATGGCTCCCATAACGTTAACTGAGAAAATTCCGTGTTTGTCAAGAGTTTTCCTGTTTTTTTCGGCAATTTTATCGTTTGCCTTGAAAACATCGTGTTCCATGTGGATTACATGCATTAACATAAGCATCACTCGGGTTACTTGGGTATCTTGATGAAAATCCGCTTGTTGCAATTAAATTAGGTTTTACAGAGCAGAATGTTGTTCAGGTAAGTACGTTTGAGTGAGATTTTTAGTGGGCGTTTTTAACTTCCAGTGAGTATTTTTTAAATGAGTATATTTAATAGACCTGCTACATTTTACCATATTTATATATTTGCCTGTATGGAGTTTCATCCTTCTACTTCTGTCTTGATCAATGTTTTTTATAATCAGCTCTGGCGCCTATGATGTGGGCATTTTTTGCACATGCCGGGCATTCAAGAGGCGTGGTGTATTCCAGATCTCTATTCATTTTTTCTCCATTTCCTGACAGCAGAAAAGGGCTGAATAATAAGCAAACGTAGTCTGTTATGTTAAAATATGTTAGAATGCAAATGAATATTTGTGGGACTTATAACCTTTGATATTTGTAAAAGCAGGTATGTTGAGTAATTCTATTTTGTGCAGTTATATAGTTCTCTTTTATATTCTTTTTGCTTTTTAATTTCTCCTTCAAAACTTATGCCTGTTTTTACTCATACTCATTTCTTTCGGTGCAACGTTATAACTAATAATTAAAAATCTACTTTGACTATTTATATTCTGATTTAATTTCAGTATTCGTACATAAATGACTACTTTTTTATGCTGCTTTCTTAATATTTTTATGTAAAAAATGTTTTTTCTTTCTAATTTTTATTCCTTCAAAAATCTGCTATCGTAAACTTCCTACAAAATTGCCCGCAGAATGAGGTCAAAAATAGTCAAAAAATGAGCATGTCTTCACATCTACTGCTAATTGAGGCCTCATACATGGGTTTACCTGAAACTCAAATTTTAATTCCTTGGAATTTAATGGAGAGTTTAGTATTTTTTAGCTTTTATTTTATGCATTTCCTCATAAAATTAATTACTTTTTGGTTATGTTTTCATATTTTTGTTTTAGTTTTAGAGGATGAAACTTCTCGGAGGCAGAAACTAATTTTTTTTCTTGTATTCTTAGGCTGATTAATTCTGCTAAAATTCTTTTTGCTGGTCTATTACGTGTCTCAAAGCGTATTATTAATTTTCACGTCATTTTATATTTATTAGTCTATTAATTATGTCCTATCTACTCTATTAATATGTATATCCTGTGGTGTGAAAACACTTAAATACTATTCCCTCATTCAAAACATTATCAGTAAATTTATATACACATTTATATTATTGTAGTTTAAATTAAAGTAACCCCTTTTGGATATATAACTTGAGTAAAATCAAGATGTGGTAGAGATGAGTACTGGAATGAAAAACCTTGCCCGTACACTGGATAGTTTGGATTTCTTAAAACTAGACAGGCGTACTTTCATGAAGGCTGTAGGCGCTCTTGGTGCAACTGCATTTCTTGGCACCTATAAAACAGATATTGTAAATGCGCTTGAACTTGCAGAGACAAAGCTTGTATGGTTACATGGTTCAGAATGCACTGGCTGTTCAGAATCTCTCTTAAATGGGGGAAACCCTGATATTGCACAGGCTTTGACCAAGCTCAAAGTCAACCTCGCTTTCCATGAGACTATTTGTGCACAGCAGGGAATCTGGAATGATGGTAAGCTTGTAAACACATCCGAGCTTAACTCCGAGATTCTCCTTGAAGACCTTTACAAAGAAGGTAATTATATCCTGGTCGTTGAAGGCTCAATTCCAAACGGCCCACAGGGTTCAGGCAAATATCTCATGATTGGGAACAAAACTTTCAAGGAATCCCTTGGAGAAGCTGCAAAGAACGCAGCTGCTATCGTTGCAGTCGGGGCCTGTGCCTGCTGGGGAGGAATTACCAATGCAGCCAGCGATGTCGAAAAGGACACAGACTACAGAGGAGTTGCTTACAAAAAGACTGATGCATCAAAAGGCATGCTTAAGGAACTCGGCATTGATAAGCCTGTAATCAATATCCCAGGTTGTCCTGCTCACCCTGACTGGATTCTCCTTACCTTAGGCGCAGTAATCCTTGGAAAAATAAAGATCCCTGACGACCTTGGTGACGTTCTTGATGAATACGGCAGGCCAAAGGTCTTCTTCCCGCCAGACCACACAGTGCATGAAAACTGCCCACGCCGCGGATACTATGACAGAGGAGAATTTGACGAGCAGGTTGGTGACCAACATTGCCTCTGGAAATTAGGCTGCAAAGCTCCTTATGCCCATGCAGACTGTGGAATTCGCAGGTGGAACGGTTCAGTAAGCATGTGTACACAGGCAGGAGGGCCCTGCATTAACTGTGTAGACCCTGGATTCCCTGATTCATCAAGGCCGCTATATGTTGAAGCCGAAGATGAAGGAATTGCAGGAACAAACATTGATACCGTAGCCAAAGTCGCAGTCGGTGCTGCTGCAGTTGCTGCAGGTGTGCATGCTGTTAGGAGAATGAAAGGAGAGTGAGTGAAAAATGGTAAACGTTACAGTAGACCCCTTAACCAGAATTGAAGGCCACCAGCGCATATCCACTGAAGTAGATGCTAATGGTGTTATTACTGATGCCCAGTCTTCTTCCCTTATATTCAGAGGCTTTGAACGCATCCTGCAGAAACAGGACCCGAGAGACGCAGCCCTTCTTGTCCAGAGGATCTGCGGTGTCTGTCCGATTTCTCACTCCCTGACAGCAACAAATGCCCTTGACGATCTTTATGGTGTAGCTGAGCATGTTCCAAAAGATGCTCTTGTAATGAGGAATATTTTCCAGGGCTTAAACACCGTTGCAAGCCATGCAACCCACATCTATGTACTCTGGGGCCCTGACCTTGCAAACCCTGCATACAGAGATGTCCTTACAACACTAGAAGATACAGGAAATGCAGTCTGGAAGGAAATGGTTGGAAGGTTTGCCCCGATCAGCTACAAGATGGACGGAACAGCCATACCTGCAGGAACCTCTTATATGGCAGCAATTCCTGAAAAGAAACGCCTCCAGGAAGCCATTGCACTCATTGCCGGCAGAATGCCAGGTCCGGTAACACCCTATCCAGGAGGATACACCTACAAGGCAACTGTTGGAGACATCGTCAAACTTTCCTCTTACTACCTCCAGGTAATGGACTTTGTATCAAAGTACACTCTGCAGGTCCCATTCAATACATGGATCGAGAATACCTATAAGGCAAGCTCTCCAGACAAAGCAGTAAAATTCGTTGTCGAGCACCTCCAGGGACTGGTTGACAAATCCTTAGCTTCCAACGACTTCTCCAGAGAAGCAGGCTGGGGAGATGCAGAATTCTATGCAGCTTTCGGTTCCGAACTTGTTGGAGAAACCTTACTTGGTCTTCCTGCAAGCCTGAAGCACGACAAGATCGGCGGGTATAGCGACCCATCAAAGATCTGCTTCATCTCATATGGTGGATACTACAATGTAGAAGATGACGGATATGACCCGAAGAGCCCTGAAGGATCTCGCTTCATAACTTCAGGTGTCGTAACCGGAAAACTCGAATACCAGAAGTTCGATTCAGACAAGATTACTGAGAGTGTTTCTCACGCCTTCTATGACGACAGTAAAGGCGATCTTCACCCCTCAAAAGGAGAGACTATTCCATTTACTGATCCAGATAAAATCGTCTATACCGAAGGTTCAAAAAGCAGGTACACCTGGGACAAAGCTCCAAGATATGATGGAATCCCCGGTGAAGTCGGACCTCTTGCACGCATGCTTGCAATGAAAGAGCCTCTCGTAACCGGACTTGCCCAGGCTTTCAATGCGAAAGGTTACTCTGCAGCTAACGTTTATACAAGAATGATGGCTCGCATACAGGAAACAGCTATTGTCGCAAACCAGCTTCTCCAGTGGGTGACAGTTGACTACGACCCGAACGGCAAGATTTCAGTGCCTATAGACCTTAATGCATCTAAAAACTCCGAAGGTATGGGCCTCTGGGAAGCTCCCCGTGGAGCTCTTGGACACTGGGTCTCTGGTGGCAGCGATGGAAAGGTTGCTAACTATCAGGCAGTAGTTCCGAGTACCTGGAACATGTCTCCAAGAGACAGCAAAGGAATTCCTGGTCCTCTTGAACAGTCCCTCATTGGTTCAAAAATCAACCCGGTCGGAGATGTCGATTATACCAATCCAGTTAGCATTTTCCATATGGGCAGGTCTTATGACCCCTGTATCTCATGTGCAGTCCACACTATTGACCTGACCGGGAAAAACTCTCCAAATACTCTGAGAATTGTGTAATGAATGAAAACAGTATAAGGAGATGACCCACGATGAAATCTAATAACAACCCGTCAATGGTTGTTGAGCGCTATACCGTAACTGACAGGATAGCTCATACTGTCCATGCTATTGCGATGATAGTGCTCATCATCACCGGGTTAAAGATATATGCTGGATGGGACTTCATGAGTTTCCATTCCGCCCGTGCCCTGCACATGATTGCTGTCCCGTTCCTGCTTGCAGTGAACTGGATACTTATCCCTTACAACATCTTCTCAGAAGGCCATGGGTTAATGGGAAAAATCTCGCACTTTATGGACCACTACATCTTTGGTCCTAAAGATGCAGCTCGTCTGAGTGATATAATTAAGAATTTCTTCGGGAAAGGCAAATACCCTGCATTTTCCATCTATGATGAAGAAAAAGGCCACTACGAGACCAAACTCCACCCCTTAATGAAGATCCTGATCGTGCTTGAAGGTACAGCCCTCTTCTTAATTGCGGTTTCGGGAATTGTCCTGTACAAGCTTGACTGGTCTTTGTTCGGCCTTCCTATAGCATCATGGATCACTTCAATAGCAGGACTGATCGCACCCGCACTCGGAATGAGTGCTGTGGGATTCCTGAGGTTTCTCCATCTGTTAATGACCTACTGGTTTGTCTTTGAACTGGTAATACATGTTGGAATTCTGGAGTTTGACCCCCATGTCTGGAAGTACTACAAAGCTATCTTCTGGACAGGAAAAGAAGACCTCTCAGACGCTCACTATTCAGAGTATATAGAGAAATATTCAAGGTTTGATGCTAAAAAACATTAAAAAAAGATGTTAAAGGAAAATCTTAACTGGAAAAGGTAATATAGGCATTTATCTTGTATACGCCTTTGTAAAGTGAGATAATATGTCTATATTACATGCTCCTATCCGTGTGCTCGGCTTCGGAAGCCCCTTAATGGGAAACGACGGCGTTGGCCTGAAAGTTATTGAGGCTCTTAAAAAGACAGAGCTTAACGAACTTGAAGGCCTCGATATAGAAGATGCAGGGGTCTGTGGACTTGACCTCCTGAATCTTCTTGACGGCGCCAGGAAAGTAATTGTGGTAGATGCCATTCTGGCTGGCAGCTCTGCAGGTTCGGTTCACCGGATCGAGGGCAGGGATCTGCTAAAAGGTGCTGAATTTCATCCCCTGGTCTCAGTACACGATCTGACAATTACAGACGTGTTAATGATCGGGGAACAGGTTCAAACTCTGCCGGAAATTGTGGTCATAGGGATCGAAATAGGATCCCGCGCCACCGAAGTTACCAGAGAAATAAGTCCAGAAGTCCTTAAGGGCGTGGACGAAGCTGTAAGGCTCATCAAGGAAGAAATTTCTTCCTTGCTTTAATCTTTTTTTTAGTATTTTATTTTATTTTTATAGTTCTTTGATTCCTCCATAATATCTAAAAAAGTTAAAAATTCATTCTATGGGATATCATTGAAGATTGTGGTAGACTTTTAATATATCGATACTCAATTATATATACCATTATATATAAGTATTTACAATTGTGGGGGAAGTGAAACGAGTAATAAGGACTTACTTGAAAAGTTTAAAAAACTCGATTTTATGAAGATGGACCGCAGGACTTTTATTAAAGCAGTAGGGGTACTGGGGGCATCACTGTTTTTACAGGCGTATAAAAGCGATCTTGTAAAAGCCCTTGAACTTTCGGAAACTAAAGTATTATGGCTCCATGGAGTGGAGTGTACAGGCTGCACTGTGTCCATGCTTGATGGTGGCTCACCTGATATAGTGGAGCTGCTCAGGGTTTTGAATCTCAAGTTGCTCTTTCAGGATGTTCTTATGATGCAGCAGGGAATTTTCGTAGATGGAAAACCTGCGAACACGAGTGAGTTGAATTCCGATATTTTGCTGGAGGAGATTCTTGATAACGAAAAAGGTTACGTCCTTATTTCTGAGGGAGGAGTCCCAAACGGACCTGCAGGCTCTGGAAGATATATGGTAATTGGGGGAAAAACCTATAAGGAAACTTACGAGAAAGCTGCAAAAAATGCCTCGGTAATTATAGCAATAGGACAGTGTGCAACCCATAGTGGGGTAAATGCTGCTGAAAGCGAGATAAAAGAGCTCCTTGACCACCGCGGAATTGCTTTTACCATGGAAGACTCTTCAAAAGGAATAGTTAACCTTCTTGGGATCAATACCCCGGTTATTAACATTAACGGCTGTCCTGCCCACCCGGACTGGGTGTTTCTTACAATAAGCGCAGTTGTCCTTGGGAAAATAAAGGTGCCTGATGACCTTCCTTATTTACTGGACGAATGGAAACGCCCTAAAATTTTCTTCCCTCCGGACCATGTTATACACGATAACTGCCCTCGCCGCGGATATTATGACCACGGAGAACTTGATCTGACAGTAGGCGGAGGGAAATGCCTCTGGAAACTGGGGTGTAAGGGGCCGTATTCCCATGCTGACTGTGCCACACGCCACTGGAATGCTCACCTCTCTTTCTGTCCGCAGGCAGGTTCACCCTGTATAGGCTGTGTAGAGCCGGGATTTCCGGACAGCACCAGACCCTTCTTTGTGGAGATTGAAGATTCTGGACTTGTCGGAACGCATCTTCACACTGTAGCAGGCGTGGCAATAGGAGGTGCGCTTCTTGCTGCAGGTGCCCACGCCGTAAGGAGGACTGTTTTGAAAAAGCCTGAGGAAAAAGAGGGTTACGCAGAGGAAAGCGTTTCTGAAAAGGCCGAAGGTGAGAAATAATGGTACAGGTAACTATAGACCCGCTTTCAAGAATTGAGGGGCATTACAGAGTCAATACCGAAGTCAGTGGAGAGGGAGTGATTACCGATGCCCAGAGTAATGCTCTGGTTTTCAGAGGTTTTGAGAGATTTCTTCAAAAGCAGGACCCAAGAGATGCGGCACTTCTGACCCAGAGGATATGCGGGGTCTGCCCGGTCTGCCACAGCATATCTGCAGCAAATGCTCTGGATGAACTTTTTGGAGTTGCTGGAGAAATTCCCAAAGATGCTCTTGTGGTGAGAAATATCCATCAGGGCCTGAATTATATAGCCAGCCATGCAGCCCATATCTACGTGCTCTGGGGGCCTGACCTCGCAAACCCGGCTTATCATGATATCCTTATGCAGCAGGGAGATCTCGGAAATGCAGTATGGGGGGAATTATCCGGACGTTTTATGCCTGTAGTAAACCAGTTTGATGGCATCCGCCTTCCTCCAGGGTCTTCTTACCTCGGTGCTGTGATGGAACTGCGCCGCCTCCACGATGCCATTTCTCTCATTGGAGGAAAGATGCCTCATGCTGTTCTACAGCACGTCGGCGGAGTCGTTTATTCTCCTACTGTTGCAGATATTCAGCAGCTTGCATCTTATGTTTCGAAGACTGTGAATTTCGTTGAAGCCTTCACTCTTGGGGTCTCTCCGGATACATGGATTGAAAATACTTACAGGGCATCTTCTCCGCAAAAAGCTGTCGATTTCGTCATCGGGCACCTTCAAGACCTCCTTGATAAGTCCCTCACAAACAATGACTTCTCACATTCTTCGGGCTGGGGAGATGTCTCTCTTTTTGCTGCTTTTGGTTCGGAACTGATAGGAGAAAAGCTTCTCGGCCTTCCTGTAAGTATGAAAATGGACCGGGCAGGAGTTTACCCGGATCCTGCTAAGATAGGTTTTCTTTCTTACGGGGTTTTCTTCAAACCTGAGAAAGGAGATGGGTATGACCCTGCAAGCCCTGCAGACGGCAGGGTTATTCCTTCAGGCTATATGAATGGAAGTCTGAAACTTGAAAAATTCGACCACCAGAAAATCTCCGAAAGTATTAATCATTCGTTTTATATCGACGAGAAAAAAGACCGGCCGCCCTGGAATGGGGTTACGGTCCCGGAAGAGAACCCTGAAGAAATCGATTACACCAGAGGTTCGGAAAGCCGCTACTCCTGGGCAAAAGCTCCCAATTATAACGGTATTCCCTGTGAAGTTGGACCTCTTGCTCGCCTCATGATTATGGGAGAACCTCTTACAACCGGACTGGTGAAAGCTTTTCAGGACAACGGTTACTCTCCCGTAAACAACTATACACGTATGATTGCAAGGATGCAGGAGGTCCTTGTAGTGATTCCTGAGCTGCGGAAATGGATTTTGCAGGATCTTGAGGCAGGGGCAAAGGTCGCAGTGCATACTGATCTTTCCATGGCAAAGGATTCAGAAGGAATGGGACTATGGGAAGCCCCGCGTGGGGCTCTCGGGCACTGGGTTGCTACAGGCTCGGACTCAATGGTAACTCTGTATCAGGCTGTGGTCCCAAGTACCTGGAACCTTGCTCCAAGAAACTCGAAAGGAATTGCTGGCCCTGTTGAGCAGGCCCTCATAGGCACTAAGATTTCGGCTGCAGAAAATGCCCTTGGAGTGGATTATTCAAATCCTCTTGGGATCCTGCACACAGTCCGTTCCTACGACCCCTGTCTTGCATGTGCAGTTCACACCCTTGACAGGACAGGAAAGCATCCTGCTTATGCTATCAAGGTGGTTTAAAGGGGGGGCTGAAAATATGGTACAGCCTGCTGAAAAATCAGCTTCCGGAAGGGACGTTGTTGAACGTTATACCTGGCTTGAAAGGGTTACTCATCTGGTACACCTTATAGCCATGTTAATTCTGCTTATCACAGGTTTCAAAATCTACTTTGGGTGGGACTTCATGCCTTTTCAGACAGCCAGGGCTCTGCATATGATTGCCGTACCTTTTTTCCTGGCCGCAAACTGGATTTTAGTCCCTTACAACATCTTCTCCTATAAAGGTGAAAAATGCAGTGTAAGAGATAGGATAAAGCATTTCAAAGAATCTTACATGTTTGGAAAAGATGACGCAGAGCGCCTTATTGCCATTATCAGGAATTTCTTTGGAAAAGGCAGGTATCCGGCTTTCACAATCTATGATGAGCACGAGGAGCATTACGTTACAAAACTTCATCCCATGCTCAAACTGCTGATTATCTTCGAAAGCACCGCAATACTCTTTATTGCGGTTACGGGAGTGGTGCTTTACAGTATCACCTGGTCTCCTTTAGGGATTCCGATTTCGGAATGGATACTCTCCATAACCTGGTACTTTGCGCCTTTCTTTGGAGTTGATGCCCTGGGCCTTATCCGTACGGTGCATCTAGTCGCAGGCTACTGGTTTGTTTTTGAACTTATAGCCCATGTCGGGATCCTCGAATTTGACCCTGATGTCTGGAAGTACCATAAGGCAATTTTCTGGTCCGGAAAAGAAGACCTCTCAGACAGGCGTTTTGTCAAAGTAATTGAAGAGGAGGATCAAGAAGGATTGCTGGAATGATCAAAGGGTACTGGAAGAACATTAATAATTGTAAATAGAAGGGACATCTGATTAGTAATTGAGATTAGTAATT
>DUGS01000133.1:19126-47945 GCA_013331265.1 Methanosarcina sp. | reverse complement strand
AATAGAGATTAGTAATAGAGATTAATAGCAGAGATTAGTAATAGAGATTAATTACAGAGATTAGTAGCAGAGATGAGTGATCGCTAAATGAACTAAAACCTGAAAGTTCTTTTGTAACCCAATTTTCAGGTGCAAGTATTTATGTAAGTTCTGAAAAATTTCCAAATGGTTATATACAGTCTCTTCCATATTTATACATGGGAATCCAGATGTAGGAACTTTCGTCTGTCAGGATGAAAGTTGGTCAGATCATCCTCAACCTTTTTATTCTTTTTTTAGTGCTAGTGCTTGGGTTAGTTGTGGTTGAGGTTGTTCTCAAATGTTTGATAATTCAGGGCCTATACTGAAAACTATGGCTTTCTTTTATTTTTATATTTTTTTTAATTTTTTGTTTTCTTCTACTCTCTATTTTCCTGATCTCTACTAACATTCATTTTCTTCAAATTACCTTTAGTTTATACTCCCCTAATTATTTCTTCTTCTCTTTCAATTTCAATATCATAAGATGTTTGTACTGAATTTATGTTTTCCTTTTCCTGAGTTTTGTTTTCTGGTTTTTTTGGAACTCTGAAGGTGAAGGTACTGCCTTTCCCTGGACTGGCTTTAACCCATACTTTTCCTCCATGGAGTTCGACAAACCTTTTGACGAGTGCAAGCCCGAGCCCTACACCTCCGTGTTTTCTGGATATGGACTCATCAATCTGTACGAATGGGTGAAAAACTCTTTCATAATCGGCTTTGTGAATGCCAATACCTTCATCCTTTACACTGACCTCAATCATGTCTTCCTTAAGCTCTGCACAAATGTTTATTTTCCCGTTTTCGGATGAGAACTTGATAGCATTGTTCAAAATATTGTAAAGGATCTGTTTGAATTTTACCCTGTCAGCAATTATGGTTTTCAGTCCCTGCTCAATATTCGATTCTATGCTGATATTTTTCTCACATGAAAGGGGAGAGAGTACCCTCTGGACCTCTTCTATTACTCCAGGTACGTCCACTGTTTCGTAGTAAAGCTCAATATTTCCCAGTTCAAGTCTTGAAATATCCAAAACATCATTAATTACATCAAGAAGATGGTTGCCACTTTTTGAAATGTTTTCTGTGTACCTTTTTTGCTTCTCATTCAGGGGCCCGAAGGTTTCACTTAAAAGGAGGTCCGAGAACCCTATAACCGCGTTCAGTGGAGTCCTCAGTTCGTGGCTCATATTGACAATGAAGGTGGTTTTCGCTCTGTTTGCGGCTTCAGCATCCATTTTTGCCTGAAGCATTTTCTCTTCAGCCTGCTTGCGTTCGGTGATATCAATCATAATGCCGAGGAGAACTGAGTCTTCTTCTGTCACTCCACTGAATATGAACTTATTGAGCATTACCTGATGCATTGAACCGTCAGGGAATTTCAAAGAGGTCTCATAGATCTGGTTTCTTTTATGTTTTACCAGTTCTATATCCACTGCATGGTATTTTTCGGCAATTTTGGGAGAAAGGAAATCACAGGTAGACTTTCCAAGAATGTCTTGTTTTTGCATCCTCATAAAGTTTTCAAAACCCTTATTACAGGCAACATATATTCCGTTTTTGTCTTTACAGAATACAGGTACAGGTATCGAATCCACCAGCTTTCTTAGAGATTCGGTCTGTTGAAGCCGTACGATCTCCAGCCTCTTTACTTCAGTAAGGTCCTCTACGAGCACAATACCTCCGGCAAGTCCGAAATTTTCGGACATTAGAGGCTTGTATGTTATGGCAACAGGGGTTCTCCCATTTTTCTCGCTAAATATATACTTCAGATCATAATGAACAGGAACTTCTGGGAGGTATACAGCACTTTTTTTAAGGTTCTTTCCTTCTAAGAGGTTCAGTAAGTTAGAGCTACATTTTTCCTTTTCATGGCTTCCAACAAGGTCTACAAAGGTTTCATTGCAGAGAGTAATAATTCCCTCGGTATCGAACTGGGCAATTCCTCCGGGGAACTCCTCAAAAAGTGTTTTATATTTCTTTTCCGAAGCCTTGAGAGCCTCTTCGGTCCGCCTTCTTTCTCTGATGTCTCTTCCTATGGATAATACGGCTGTTTCTCCATCGTATTCGATTAACCTGTTATTGACTTCTTGAGGAATAACCGTGCCGTCCTTCCGCAGGGAGTCCATTTCGAAAATAAAATATCCTGTTTGCTTCAGCTTCTCTATCTGCTGTCCGAACTCGGTAAGGTGGATGTTAGTCCGTAGATCTTTTATGTGCTTCCCGAGCATTTTACTGCGCGTATATCCGAAGGTTTCACAGGCAACATGGTTCGCTTCCAGAACCTGCCCATTCATATCATGTATTAGAATAGAGTCCCCTGAACTCTCAAGTAATGTCTTAAATTTTTTGTCCGGGACTTCCTGCTTTATTCTCAGAAACTTCCACTTTCCATCTCTTTTAATTATTAGTTTCTCTCCGGCTTCAATAAGGTTGAAAACCTCCTCTGCCGAAAGATCTTTCTCTCTGATCATAAAGAGTGGCCTGATTTTCTTTTCAGGCATATTTTTAACAAGGGTGCGTCTTAGTTCCTTAAGGGAACTGGTAATTGACTTCCCGAAGGGTCTGACTTCAAGATTAATGCGCAGGTATCTCCAGTTTCCTGTGTGGATGAATTTAATAATCTCTTTCTGAGAGTTCCCCGCTCTCCAATCAAAATAGATCCCTGGAGTTTCTGTCTGCCTGGCAGAAAGGGCTTCTGTTTCCTGCAGGGGAATTATCTTAAGTCTGGATTTCCCTATACAGCTTTCGATATCCAGCTCTGAGTTTGAAAGCAAATCTTTTGCCAATTCCACGCTTTGAGGGTCCTGGACAAGCCAGATGCAGCGTTCGTTCTGTTGCAGGCCTGCTTTAATGTAAGATGCGATAAGTTCCGTCTTTTCTTCAGCCTCCTTATAAACTGCTGTAAGGCCGTTGGACGGAATGATCGAACAGAAACAGAACTCTGACTTGCCTTTATTCTTTAAAATATCTATCACCTTCCAGGAAACAGGCGAACCCGGCTCTCTGAACTTTTTACATGCAAAATATCTTACTGACATTTATAATGTATATTCATCAACTTTATTAATTTTTTTAGTCTATAGATCTACACGTTAGAAGAATAAAAACTTTTATCTTGGGTTCAGAATACCCGCTCATCTGGCCCAGAATATCCGCTCATTTATTACATACCTATCAACCGAAACCCTTATTGTAAAGCTCGGGATATGGCAGGAGTATGGAAATGCAAAGGGAAATCCAGGTTATTTGCGGAGCAGCGAGAATCGCGGACCTTCCAGTTTTTCTAAAATCAATAAATACAATCGCTTCCGAAAACGAAGTAACCATTCAGGGCCTGAATGCTGACCTGATTGCGGGTGAAAGGCATCTTCACTTTGCAGTAGGCAAGGCTCTCAGGGCTATCGCATCAGGCAATAACGTGGCAAAAGATCCCGGTATCGAGATTATGCGTTATGCAGCCGGAGAGAGGCAGATTGAAAGGAGTTTTTCTATAGGGCTGCATGAAGGAGAAAATAATGCGGTTTTTGTGCTGCTTGGTAAAATGGATGATTTGCTTATTGCTTTCTCCGAACTCCGGAAGCTTATCGAAGAAAAACCATGTTCTGAACTGCTTGCTTATTCCGGTTCGAAACGGAAAGGAATCCTTTCTCTCTTTGGAATTACAGATGAAGAAATAGAAGCTTCAGGAGAAGAACATATCCCTGAACTCGTGGTCGAGAGGGTGGCGCTTGCGAATTTTGCAAAATAAAGGATTTTATTTAAAAATAAGTTAAGCGAATTTTGCTTCCAATTCTTCGCTTCTACTTCAATTTTCACACCTTTTCTCAAACCAGTCCATCAGGGAAAAAGCAATGTTCCGGGAATTTTCAAGGAAGTGCTCGTCTCTGAGTATTTGTTCTTTAGATTGAATGTACTTCCCTTCAACAAGTTCGTGCCCCGAATCTTCTATCAGTTTTTCTATCCACTGCCTGTCGGCTTCAGGGTGAAACTGCAGACCAAGAACATTTTCTCCATAGATAAAACCCTGGTTCTGGCAGGCTTCGCTTTCGAAGAGTCTTACTGCGCCTGCAGGGATTTCGAAGGTGTCTCCATGCCACATGAATGCAGTAAACTCGGGAAACAAGCCTGAAGGAAGCTCTGAGATTATCTCTTCCTCATTATTCGTGTTTTCTCCTGCCAGAGCTTTTACCCTGTGCCAGCCTATTTCTTTGAACCGGTTTCTGGTAACTTTTCCTCCCAGGACCTCTGCAATTAATTGTGCTCCAAAACAGCTTCCAAGTACGGGTTTTCCCATATCTATCGCTTTTTTCACAAACTCTTTTTCAGGCCTTATCCATGGGAATTCCTCTTCCTGATAAACGCTCATGGTACCGCCCATTATTAGTAGCATATCGAACTTTTCAGGCTCAGGAAACACAGGTTTTTTATAAAGCAGGGTTTTTGTAAGCCTGTGGCCCTTTTGGGATACCCAGGTCCCTATGTTTCCAAGGGTCTCGTTTTTCAGGTGCTGAAGGCAATGGATTTTCATGTTTTTCACCTTGATCAGGCACGAATTTCTTAATTACGAATTTCTTAATTAATATATTTCACAAAGTCAAAATCGAAAAGCTATTTTTTAATCAGGCAACTGTACAGGTCGTACATAAGAGGTAATGAATATAATAATTTGTGCCTAATAATTTGTGCCAGAGCTATGCTTGAAAAATTATCAACTGAGATTGTCTCAATAGAAAATAGTCTCAATAGAATATATTTACTTCCAGTCGAACGCCCGCTAGCTTGCTGCGAGGTGCGCCAGCGCAACTTTGATTTTGACAGAAATGTATTTTATCTCCCGGAAGGATTCAGGTGTTATTCTGAAACACGTCCAGCTGAATGTTTACAACAAAATTGTACTGACAGTGTTTACTTCAGTAACATTTGATGAGATATTTATCTCAATTCTCCAATAGATTCATTAATATACTATTGTGGTAACAGAAGACATAAAAATACAAAGGGAACAGTCAAAAAAGCTTTTTATTATAAGGATATTATCAGGAAGCAGGAAATAAGAGTCGATTATCATGACTTATCCAAAAACCGTAGAAGAAATGATTGATTGTGCCGGACCCATCGAATGTGAGTTATTACCAAGGCTCATTCAGGTAACCGAATCTGCTGCCATTGCCGCAGCTTACCAGATGGGACGCGGGGACAAGCACTTTGCCGACAAGGTAGCAGTTGCCTCCATGAGAAGGATGCTGAACAAGCTTGATATGAAAGGCATAATTAAGATAGGGGAGGGAGAAAGGGATGAAGCCCCTATGCTTTATATCGGGGAAGAAGTAGGGACTGGAAAGGGAGACCTTGAAGTTGATATTGCAGTCGATCCCCTTGAAGGCACAAACCTTACGGCAGACGGCTCTCCCGGTTCGGTTGCAGTCATGGCAATGGCAGAAAGAGGAGGAATCTTCCACGGCCCTGATATCTATATGGATAAGATAGTTGTCGGACCCGATGTGGTGCGTTACGAAAAGGAGCACCCCGATGAAAGGATTGATCTTGATGCCCCTGTCAGACAAAACCTGGAAATCGTCGCAAAAGCTCTCGAAAGAAACGTTGAAGAACTGGTTGTCGTAATTCTTGACCGGCCAAGGCACGCCCAGAAAATAGCCGAAATCCGGAAAGCCGGAGCCCGTGTAAGGCTGGTCACTGACGGAGACCTCATGCCTGGTGTTGCAACTGCTATCCGCGGCTCAGGCATCCATATGGTTATGGGGTCAGGCGGCTCTGGAGAGGCTGTCCTGACAGCTGCTGCAATAAAGATCCTGGGTGGAAAGATCCTTGCAAGGCTTGTCCTGCCAACTATTGCAAACGGAAAGTCCAGGGACAATATCGATGAGGAAATCAAGGAAAAGATGCCCAGGCTCGAAAAAATGGGGATTGCTCTTGAGAACCTTAATGATGTCCTTGATACCAACAAACTTGTTCCTGGTAATGATGTCATTTTTTCCGCAACAGCCGTAACTCCTGGCCACTTCCTGCGTGAAACTCACCTCTTTGGCGGAGGAGATGCCAGAGTAAACACGATTTCCATGGGTGCATCAGGAGCTATCAGGTTCACAGACAGCATTTATATCAAGGATAAGCAGGAGAATCCTCTCTACCTGTAAATCCTTTTTTCTCCCTTATTTTTTCCTCTTTTTTGAATCAATAACTAAAAGCCATTTTTTCCTTATATAATCAGAAATATGGACGATGGACATTAATTATAAATATCAGATAAATATCAGGGCAAAATGCAAAATTTCGAGTCGATTATACCATTCAGGGCATAAAATCGGACCGCATGTGAAGTGTCGATTTAAAATGTCATCGATAGACAATAAAGTATCTCGTTAAAGTATCAGGTTGAGTGTGAAGGCAGAATATGAAGATTTATCTTGAGAGTTTTGGCTGTTCCGCAAGTCAGGCATCAGCCGAGATCATGAAAGCAAGCGTTGAGAGGCTCGGGCACGAATTATTGAGCTCTGAAACTGCAGGGCAGGCAGAGGTTTATATCTGCAACTCCTGCACTGTGAAATATACGACAGAACAAAAAATTCTCTATAAAATTCGCAGTATGGGTGAGAAAGGTGTACAGGTGATTGTTTCCGGCTGCATGCCCGAAGTCCAGCTTGAAGATATCCTGCATGCAAATCCCGAAGCCCATATCCTTGGTATAAATTCGATTTCCCGTCTGGGTGACCTTCTTTCCTCAATCGAGAAAAGAAAAAAGGCCGGACTTACAGGAGGGGAACGTCTGGAAGTAAGGACTTCCGAGCCCCTGGGTTTCCTTAATGTCCCGCGCGAGCGCTCAAACCCCAATATTCACATCTGCCAGATCTCCCAGGGCTGCAATTTCGCCTGCTCATATTGTATCGTAAAGCATGCAAGAGGTAAGCTCCGTTCTTTTCCTCCACAGGAAATCGTAGAAGATATCCGCTCCGCAGTTGCAGACGGCTGCAGAGAAATCTGGCTTACTTCCCAGGACGACAGCCAGTATGGTATGGACACAGGCATCAAGCTCCCTGAACTCCTGCGCATGATCTCGGAAATTCCGGGAGATTTCAAGGTAAGGGTCGGCATGATGAACCCTTTCTCTGTCCTCCCTATCCTTGACGATCTGATTGATGCTTTTGACTCAGATAAAATCTTTAAACTTCTCCATCTCCCGATTCAGTCCGCTTCCCATCATGTCCTTAAAAAAATGAACCGCCTGCATAAAATGGACTCTGTGGATGAAATTATTACGAAATTCCGTGCTCGTTTCGAAGACCTCTCCCTCTTTACCGACATAATTGTTGGCTTCTGCGATGAAACCGATGAAGACTTTGAAGAAACCGTAGAGTGGGTAAAGAAATACCGTCCTGAAAAGATCAATATTTCCAGATACTCTCCCCGCCCGCACACTAAAGCCTTTTCTTTCCGGAATCTCGATTCCCGGATTCCCGCGCAGCGTTCACACGAGCTGCACAAAGTGTGTGAGCAGATAAAGCTCAAATCCAAGCAGGAACTGATTGGATGGAAAGGCAGGGTTTTTGTCTCGAAATACACAGAGATTGGCGACGTCCTCACACGTACGGACTCTTACCGTCCGGTTGTGATAAGCGGCTCAGACCTTAAGCCCGGTCAATATGCTCAGGTGGAAATTACGGGTGCAAAGCCCGGTTATTTCCTGGGAAAAATTATCAGTTAAGGGTGAAGGGCAACAGAAACATAAAAATGAAGCAAATAGCAAATAAAAATGAAGCAAATAAAGAGAACTGATTTTTTTCCTGCTTTGACTTTTTCTTTACTTTTTACTTTTTTTCCTTGTTTTTATTTACTTATTTTTTATTTTTATTTATGTTCCTTTCCAATAGAAAGTAAACTATTTATGCATAAAACTCTCTAATATTTTTTACACAATTCTTTCAATTTTTTACAATCTTCTATTTTCGGGGTGAGAGATATAGCCGGGAAACGACCTGTTAAATATTCTTTTTTAAAGTATTCCCGTCTTTTTCAGGATACCAGCGCCTATATTCCTTACGCTGTAATAGGGATTTTCATTGTCCTTATAGCAACCTTTACCTCTGTTTTCCTTCTGAAAATGGACAGCGAGGTTGCCGAAACAATCTATACTACAGAGAAAAGTGACCCCAGACAGGCGGCTATCAACCTTGCCGCATCTGACCTTGCCCGCTGCCTTAACTATGCCGGAATGGAAGCTCTGGAATGGCAGGGAGAACATCCAGTGATCCTGCCCGATGGCTCTCCGGTTGAGAGGTCCTCTGAAGATAACTTTATGGCAACTCCGCAAAATCAGAACCTTGAGAAAGGAGACACTCTTCAAATATCCATAAACCTGCCCTCCGATGTCTGGGGCAGAATCGAGTCCCTGTGGAAAAATAGGGATGTCGTCCTGGTCGTAAAAGACTCTGCAGGCCAGCAACTCAAAAGCGTGAACTATGGGCAGGCTACCGGCTTTCTTCAAAAAGTTTCATTTGACGAATATATGGAAGTCCCTGAAAACTCAAAAGCCGGGTATGCATCCATTGAACTCTATTATGGGGACGAACTCAAAGCTTCGGACTGGTTCCAGATTGAAGCAAGCCCCCTGAAGGATATTACGGCAGAAGCTTTTAACCGGCTTCTTTCGGTAAATTATCAGGGCAACAGCCACACATTCATGGAATATGCTGTTAATGTCGAGCCTGACATAGAACCCGAGCAGATAAAGGTAAGAAAAGTTAATGGGACTCTGCAGCGGGAAATTTCCCCCTCTGGCAAAAATTACACGATTTATTATATTTTCGAAATACCTGTTTTGAATTACACCCTTGTGGACCTCGAATCCGGAGAAACATACAATATGAGTATGAACCTCTCCACTCTTATCACCTCAAGAGAACCCCTGCTTGAAGAACTTGTGAGGGAATATGAAATTGCACTCGGGACCTCTTCAAGCCTGGACTCGACTTCCAATATCGTGCTCGGGGCAACAAACCTCAGGAGTTTTATCTACGGTCCCTGGCAGCACTATGCAAATGGTCCACTGAATATCCTTACCAATCCTGCCCTTGCAAGTTCGGTCAACGCAGCAACTATTTACACTCAGAAAAAAGTCTTTGACTCTGTTGACCCTCTGGCTCTTACATACGCCACTTACTACAATGGAAAAGTCCTGTATGAAGACGTCTGCGATTCCGGAAGTCCAAAAGCCAGCTCAGGCTTGATGAACTCAACCGTGCCTAATTCTGCCTCAAATACCTCCGTGTCCTCATATGAAAAGGATAAAGGCGTGAACCTTACTACTGCCTACTCTTCTCTTGCAGCAAACAGGTCTTTTTCCCTGGATGTGGAGGAAGGCATAGAGGAGTCCCTTATGGAAGCAAATACCTCCTATGATAATCTTTCCGAATATTCGGAAATAGAAGTTTCAGCCTCGGACTATACGAAGGGAGTTCTTGACGGCTGGGTTTTCAATGACCATGCATGGGCAGAGGAAAACCCTGACCTTATCCACGCTGTCACAAACAGTGTTTACACGGCTCCGGTCCAGGGACAGGTCCTGAGAGACGGCTTTAGCTCTCCTGGTTCTGTGACTTCAACAATCACACCGGATTTTGACCGGGACTCGGTTTCATACAGCGGGCACGCTGTCAGCTGGGATTCTGATTATTTTGCGTCAGGTACGCATGCAGGGGCTCGTGTGCCCTCTTACTCCTGGAGCCAATCTGTTACAAACTCTTATTCAAAAACCATGGGCCCTGAAATTGATCCTCCGAGAGGGAAGCTAAAAAGCTGGCATATTACGGACGCTTCTGTTAGATTGAGTTCCGTAGAGATCGCTGATGTAAGAGTTAAGCCCCATTACGAGTATAGGGCTAATGACATTCTCGTCGCTGAGTACAGGACTGATGACGGTTATCTCAGTAGAGAGGACCATACCTTTGATTGGGGCATCCGCTATGATATCTATTATACCATCAGGACAACCTGGAATATTGATTATGACTATACATACACTTACGTCTGGCACACCGTCAACCGTCACGCAGACGGCACCTCATCTATAGAAGCACATTTTGCCACGTCAAGCGGCTCGGACTCTGAAACTTTAAGCAAAGCCGATTCAGAATCCCTTTTCCACTCAGAGACCGAATCAGAGAACCTGACAGTAATCTATCACCAGCGCCCTCCCACAGGCGGCTATACAGGCATATCAACTTACACTGACCTGATAGAAAGAGAATACAGAAACACAACCCTTTATACAGCAGGCGCAGAGAGGCTTGATCCCTGCTGTTCCGACGCTGCAGACAAATACAGGGATGCTTACGTGGACCTCAGGGCAATCGAAAGCGCATTCTGGGCTTACCCTGACGGGAATTACCTCCCACAGCGTGGCGTCGTCTGCGATATCCCTCCCTGGCTGCACAGGGTTATGGCTGAAGAGGTGCTGGCGATGCTCAATGCTATTGAAAAGGACAATCCCACCTTCAATTATTCTCTCCTCGAATCTCCCGGTCAGGACCCAACAGACCTTCAGGTGGCTACTGCCGAAAAACTCATTCTCGACCTCGAATCAAACCGGGAGGCCTATGTGAACAAAAAGCAGCACCTCACTTCCTCCGGGAAAATGTACAGCTCAAGCGATTCTGCCCGCTACATTGCCAGAAACGAAGCCTATAACAGGCTGCTCAAAGACATCGAGCAGAAGAACGAAAAACTGGACTCAAACCTGAACTCTTACATCCTCGATGCCCTTGAGGAAAAAGGCCTCAGTACCGGCGCATTTGACAGCGTGACCTCAGGCCCCATGACCCTTTTCGATAACCCCGCAGTAGAGAGGGCTGCCTCTACCCTTGGGCAGAAAATGGGCATCATTTCAACAATGGCTGTCACAGGCCAGCCCGAAAGCAAATACAACTGGACAGAAAACCTGACCTTGATCATTGACCAGAAGCCGAACTACCTTTACCACGACCCTGACTTTGACCTGAAAGGTGAATACGAGTGGACTGACTCTATGGGTGGGAAAACAATCTACCCCCTCGGCGTCCGGAACACCTGCATTTTCACGATCAACGTCTCCGAAGAAATTGCCGATGCCATATCCTCAAGCGGCGAATACGTAAAAACCGAAACATCGCAGCAGATCAGCCAGAGTATTTCCACGCTGAACACAGAAGTTAACCTGATGGAGCAGAACCTGAGCGAACAGGGAGTTTCTTTAGACACAGCTCGCCTTAACACGGAAGTCAATAACCTGAACCTTGTCTATGCCAGGGAAATGAGGCTTCGGATTATTGAAGAGGTAGCCGCCGAGGTAAGTTCAAACCCTGTTGTTTCAGGCTGGATTAAAGAAGACCGCGTCAGGACAGTTACAGCTGGTTATCTTAACAGCCTTTCCGATGAAGAATTAATTGAAAAATCCACTACAGACCAGCTCGCAGATGAACTTACTGCGGTCATAAGAACTGAAATTAGAAATTCTAATCCCTCGGTTGGGTCTGATGAACTCGAAGCCGTCCTGAAAAGGGTAGATACAGACGTTAGAATGGGCGTTGCAAACGGAATATGTGCAGTGACAGTAAGCAAAGGTGAATCACTTGATGTCATTTTCGGAAAAGTTGATGGTGAACTGAAAAACCTGGTAAATGATACCGTGGATAAATATTCAGGAGAGGTAGCGAGTAAGGTTACGAAAAGGCTTGACAGGGCTATGGCTGCTGTTCCTTGCGGATTGCCGGTAATGCCGCCGCACTGGATTTTTACGGTTAATGTTTGGACGTATGAGATTGTGGGGATGTATCAAACGTTTACTGTTATCGACAACGATAATGAAGTTATTCCTAAGCCTTACTTTGGGCATAAAGGGCAGAAGTATGTGAGACAAGAAGAACATGTCAGTCATCCTTCCCGAAAAAACGAAGATGGAAGCAGTATATGGATCGGGAAAAATACACAGATAATATTCCATTTTAGTGGTTACTCTACTACAATTGTTGGTCCAAGTCCGAAGGGTGTTGGAGATAAAACAGGTGGTTCTACTGAAACATCAGCTGGATATGATAAACTTATTTTTGAGTTAGGTGAAGAAACATGAGAATTATATTGATACTTTTTGGGATATTTTGCATGGTTTTATTGACAGAAAGCGTGTCTGCGGATAGTCCATATGGCAAAATGGATGTCTACTATAATGGTGAGATTTTACCTGGAAAAGAGATCGCAAAGCCAGTCCTCAAAATAGGGGAGCCCTTTACTGTTGGTATAAATTTAACTGTATATCAAAAGTCAGAAGTATCCGTGGAGTTAAGTGAAATCGGAGAAGGATATTTTAAAATTATGAATGGTCCTACTTCAAAGATGAATGTGTATAGGGCAGATGTAATGGAAGAAAACTCTACTATCCTATATGAATGGACAGTGACTCCTACTGAAAAGTGGGCTGGTGGATCTATGCCTATAGATATTGTTTACCAGATTAACGATTTCAAAACAGGAAAAATTCTAGTTAACAGCGGTTTCACCATTGCTTATCCTTCTATAAGCACTGAATACTATGAGGGCGAAACTCCCACTTCTGAAAAACAGCCAGTTTCAGAAACCGAGTCTTCACCGTCATCATCAGCATCTACACCAGCCTTTACTCTAGCCGGCGCGATTTCAGTTTTTGCATTGGCTTTTGCTCTGTTCCGTAGGTGAAATGCCTGATTAAAGGCTTATTTTTTTTGGCTTGTTCTAAACTTTTTCATTCATAAAAATTTCCAGGGCTGTTTCAAATGAGGGATCAGATTACCGATGAAATCGCCTCCGAAGTAAGTTCAAATCCTGTTGTTTCCGGCTGGGTCAAAAAAGACCGCGTCCGTGCAGTCACAGCTGGTTATCTCAACAGCCTCTCCAATGAAGAATTAATTGAAAAATCCACAACAGACCAGCTAGCAGCCGAACTTGCTACTGTCATAATTACAGAAATTCGGAACTCAAACCCTTCGGTTGGGCCTGATGAACTTGAAGCCGTCCTGAACAGGGTCGATACAGACGTTAGAATGGGCGTTGCAAACGGTATCTGTTCAGTGACAGTAAGCAAAGGTGAAACTCTTGATATCTTTTTTGGAAAAATTGACGGTGAGTTAAAAAATCTGTCAAATGAAACCGTAGATAGATATTCGGGAGAAGTAGCGGGTAAGGTTACGAAAAGGCTGAAAAGGACAATGGCAGCTGTTCCTTGTGGATTGCCGGTAATGCCGCCGCACTGGATTTTTACGGTTAATGTTTGGACATATGAGATTATTGGCAGATACAAAGAATTTACTGTTACTGACAGTGATAATGAGGTGATCCCTAAACCTTACTTTGGGTATAAAGGACAGAAGTACGTTAGAGATAAATCAGTGATATTTCATCCTTTTAGGAAAGATAATAATGGGACTGCTTTAAGGTTGGGAACAAATACAATGATCAATTTTCAATTTAGTGGTTATGCAACAACAATAGTAGGTCCAGGTCCAAAAGGAGTTGGAGATAAAACTGGGGGAGGGGATGAAAAATCAGAAGATTTTGAATCTCTTTTGAAAGAATTAGGAGGAACTATATGATCAAATTAAAACTAATCGCTTCTTTATTTTTAGTTTTTTTACTTATGCCAAATATAACGTTTGCAGAATCTAACTATGGTTCGATGGATGTGTACTATAATGAAAAACTCTTGCCTGGAAAAGAAATAGCTAAACCAATTTTAGATATTGGAGAACCATTTAAAGTCAAAATTAATCTAACTGTATATCAAAAAAGTGATGTTTATGTTTCGTTATCGTGTATGGAAAAAAGTTCTTTTGATATTATAGATGGGCCGACTTTAAAAATAGAGGATTATTCAAAAGGAGATATTTTAGAGGCAAACTCCACGATAGATTATGAATGGGTAGTAAAGCCAACTGAAAGATGGGCTGGCGGATCACTGCCATTGGATATATATTATGAAATTTATGATCATGGAAGCCCAGAGCCTCTTGTTAATGGTGGTTTTACAGTCGTCTACTGCACCATCTCCAACGAACATTACAAAGGTGAAACTCCCACTTCTGAAGAGAAGCCAGTTTCAGAAACCGAATCCTCACCATCATCCTCATCCACACCAGCCTTTACACTTGCAGGCGCGATTTCAGTTCTTGCACTGGCTTTTGCCCTGTTCCACAGGTGAAATCCCTGCTAGGAGACTTATTTTTGAGTATCCGTTTTAAAAACCGAGATACAAAATAAATCCTTATCTGAAAGCTTTAAATTTCTCTTTTACTGCACCGCATACCGGACACCTATCCGGAGCCTCTCCTTCGAGAGTATATCCGCATACCTCGCAGATGTTGACAGGTCCGAGTTCGACATCCTTACCTGCACTAACCGCCTCGAATGCTTTTTCAAAGAGCTGTTTGTGCAGTTTTTCAGTGGCAAAAGACCATTCAAAGCTTCTCTGTGCGAGTTTTTCTCCCTGAAATTTTGCCACTTCTATGTATACGGGATACATTTCTTCTATTTCAAACGTCTCGCCGTCGATTGCCAGTTTAAGGTTTTTTAGGGTATCCCCGGGGCCAAACGCTGCCATGCTGTTTGCGACAAACCCTCCATTGAGGTGCTTTAACGCCCTGTAATGGTCGCCTGCATGGATATATTCGGCATGAGCGATTGCGCGGAACAGGCGGGCTACGTTGGTGAATTTTTCATTCTCTGCCTGATTTCCAAAGTGCAGATACCTCATGTGTGCCTGGCTTTCCCCACCAAATGCATTGATCAGATGCTGTTCTGTCATCTTTTTCATTTAAAAACCCCCTCTTCAATAAAAATTCAAAAATTCTGTATTTTCAGCTCAACTGGGTAAGTCCGAGTTTACTTTTTATTTGGTTTAGAAAATAAAAGTGTTTTTGGTTAAGAAAGTGGATTAGCAATTTCTTGAGAAATGTTATTCTGGGCAGTAAATAAATCCTGGATACTTGAGAATCTAAAGTAGAATAAAGCCTGATATATACTTATAATGTCACTCTTCTGAATCTCCCCTAATATGGTCATATAAGCTTATTGGACAGATTTTATCTTATTTTAGTTCCGTAACAAACATAAGTTTATAGAAAAGCTAATAATGATAAAAAACAATAATATAAAATATGACAGAATGTCCTTATTGCGGAAGGTCTTTTAATAGTCAAAAAGGTGTATCAGTTCACCTCCATTCCTGCCCAAAGTGTTCCGGCTTTGATATGTATATGAAAGGACAGGGTAAGCAGCGCAGAAATGAAAGTGATAAAATTCTCGGAACACATTGAGATCGTGGAATAAATGTGTGGGAAGAATTCCTGTTATTAAGAGTCTGAAGATGGTGTTAATTCAAAGATACTCCGAACTCAATTGAGTATACTATTGTAATTCGAAAAAATTGACAAGTTTTCCCTGTCTAAGTTTTACCATCATTGAAATGGTTAAGATTTGATACTTGATTTTTCCGGTGTGGATGAAGATTTTTTCCTTTTATATATTCATAGCCATCAAACTCTTTTTTCTGTGATTAAATAGGTTGAATTGAATCTTTCTATCCACATTGATACTTTCTAGGACTATAGTTATTAATTAATTGTAATTATTTACTTTTAATAGTGTAGATCTGATAAGTTACGCTGAACATCTTATCTAATTGCCTGTTCAAGCGGATTCTGCAGCAAAGATCCATACAATAGACTTTCAAAAAAATAACAAAACAAATTTAAAGGGAAATTGATATAGTGCTGCAGAGTGAAATTCATGAATTCTCAAAAAGTCATTTCGAGTGACTTACAAATTTGCTATAACTTAGATACAAGGGGCACGGGAATATTTTAATTCTCTATAAGGAAAATCCCCTGATTTTACCATTGTAATAATTTATAATTTCCGAGGAATAATTCTTGACCACTGAAAAAATTACGCTTCCTCAACTCGAAAACTTCCTTTTCAAAGCCGCTGACATTCTGCGTGGCAAGATGGATGCCTCCGAGTACAAGGAATTTATTTTTGGAATGCTTTTTCTCAAGCGTCTATCAGATGAGTTTGACTACAAACGTGATAAACTGTGCAAGAAAGATTATGCACATCTAAGGGATAATCCAGAACTACTCAATGAACTAAGGGAAGACAAAACATCTTACGGCGAGACCTTCTTCGTGCCTGTTCGCGCTCGCTGGCACGAGTCATGGATTGATGAGAACGGTGAACGAGTTCCTGCTCTCAAAGACCTGAAGCATGACATTGGTAATATGCTTAACAAAGCTATTGCTGCTATAGAAGAGGAAAATGATTCTCTCGCCGGGGTTCTAAAAAACAATATTGACTTTAATGCCGTTAAAGGCAAAACCAAAATCCCCGACCAGAAATGGAAAGATCTACTGGACCATTTCAATGACCCTCATTTCGTGCTAATCAACGAAAATTTCGAATTCCCCGACTTGCTGGGGGCGGCTTACGAATATCTAATCAAGTACTTTGCCGACAGTGCAGGAAAGAAAGGCGGTGAGTTCTACACCCCAGCCGAAGTGGTACGCCTTTTGGTTCAGATCACAAAGCCGAAGGCGGGCAACGAGATATACGATCCGACTGCCGGTTCTGGTGGTTTCTTGATTCAGTCCCATCAATACGTTGAGGAGCAAGGACAAGATTCAAATGACCTAGCTCTTTATGGTCAGGAATCAAACGGCACAGTTTGGTCAATCTGCAACATGAATATGATCCTTCACAATATCAACCGTTTTACCATCGAGAACGGGGATACGCTAGAGGATCCAATGATTCTGGATCACGGTCAGATCCGCAAGTTCGACCGTGTGCTGGCTAATCCTCCTTTTTCGCAGAACTACAGTCGTGCCAGCATGAAATTTACCAGTCGCTTCCGAGAGTTTTGTCCTGAGACCGGAAAGAAGGCCGACCTGATGTTTGTGCAGCATATGCTAGCCAGTCTTAAACCTGATGGTCACATGGCGACAATTATGCCTCATGGTGTGCTATTTCGCGGAGGTAAGGAGAAACTGATCCGTGAGATTTTTATCAATGACGATGTGATAGAAGCCGTTATTGGTCTGCCGCCAGGTCTCTTTTATGGTACAGGCATCCCTGCCTGTGTTATCGTTGCCAACAAAAATAAGCCTGATTCAATTAAGGATCAGATTCTTTTCATAAATGCCGATCGCGAATATGCCGAGGGCAAGGCTCAGAATAAACTACGTCCTGAGGACATTGAAAAGATTGACTTTGTGTTCACCAACAAACGTGAAATTCCCAAATATTCCCGCTTAATCAGTAAAGCAGAGATCGTTGAGAACGATTATAACCTTAACATTCGCCGCTATGTGGACAACACACCAGAACCTGAACCTGAGGATGTGCAGGCACACCTGATTGGCGGTATTCCCGAAGCCGAAGTTACTGCCCTCGCTCCCGACTTTGCTCGCTTCGGAGTCGATCCTGAAACTCTGTTCCGGCCCGAGCGCCCCGGTTACCTTGCCTTTCGTGAGGAGATTGAAGCCAGACCGGCCATTAAAGCCACCTTGGAAGCAAATCCTAAGCTCCAGAAGACGCTCACCATTCACCATGATGCTTTGGAAGCTTGGTGGACGGTTGCCCGCGATGACTTTTCCCAGCTTCATAATGGTAAGAAGATGCCTGAAGTCCGTTCTGAGCTGCTGACAACGCTTAAAGAAAAACTGATCCCCCTTGGTGTGCTCGACGAGTTTAAGAGCGCCGGCGTATTTGTAAACTGGTGGCAGCAGATTCGCTACGACCTCAAAACCATTATCTCTACTGGCTGGCATCACAGCCTGATTCCGGATGATTACCTGATTGCTGAATTCTTCCAGGCTGAGTCCGAGAAGATCGAAACACTGGAAGCTCAGATAAGCGAGGCACAGAGCGAACTAGCCGAGGCAGTAGAAGCCGCGCAGGAAGTGGCAGCCTACGAACCGGATGAAGAAGAGACAGTCACCGCTGCCGTCATTAAAAAAGCCCTCAAGGAACTAATCGATGACCTCAAAGGCAGCTCTGGAGACTCCGCTCGCAAGGAACTGAAAAACCTTCAGGATCAGGAAAATTCTATCAAGGCCATCGTAAAGAGAATCAAAGACAGCAGAGCTGCTCTGAAGAGCAAGACCGATGAATTGGAACTCAAGCTCCAGGTTAAACGCCTCGGTGGCGACGGATTCAAGGCTGAAAGCCGTGAGATGATCCGGCAGGTAAATGATCAATTGGTTGAACTCGATCCGAAAAACAAGGATGATAAGAAGAAAATTACTGCCCTGAATAAGGACAAAGCCATCCTTCAAGCACGTCTCGCCAAAACCGATAGTACCCTTGTTGCCATTAAAGGCCAGCTAACTGAAGAGGAAGCTCAGCAGTTAATTCTGAAAAAGCTCTATGATCTGGTAAACAACGAACTGAATCGCTACCTAAATGAGGAAAAGCGTGGGCTAGTTCAAGTGGTGGAAAACCTATGGGATAAGTACGCTGTTTCAAGATGCGAACTGGAAAGTGAGCAAAGTAAAACACTGGATAAGTTGGATGGGTTTTTGAAAGGGTTGGGGTATTTGAAATGAGTGCTGTAGAAGGTTGGACTTCAACAACCGTGGAGCATTGTTGTGAGGTCCTAGACAGCAAGAGAATCCCGATAAATGCGGAAGACCGAGAGAAAAGAATCGGTGAAATTCCCTACTACGGTGCAAATGGACTACAGGGTTATATTGACGATTTCATCTTTGATGAACCCCTTATTCTTATTGCTGAAGATGGTGGTTGTTTCGATGAATTTGCCACTCGTCCGATTGCTTATCGCATAAAAGGGAAGAGTTGGGTCAACAATCATGCCCACGTGCTCCGAGCAAAAGAGGAGTTTGATCAAGACGCAGTGTTTTACAATCTTGAACACAAAGATATTCAGTCCTTTATAGTTGGTGGAACTCGATCCAAACTTAACCAGAGTGCACTTCGCTCAATAACTTTAACTCTTCCCACCTCCAAACTCGAACAATCCAAAATCGCCGAGATTCTCTCTACAGTGGATCATGCGATTGAACAGACTGAAGCATTGATTGCCAAGCAGCAGCGTATCAAAACCGGCCTGATGCAGGGTCTCCTCAAACGCGGAATAGATGAACATGGTAACCTCCGCTCCGAAGAAACTCACAAATTCAAAGATTCTTCTCTGGGGAGGATTCCGGTGGATTGGGAAGTTAAACCTCTTAGTGCAATTATCGAGATAATAGATTGTAAGCACTATACTCCAGCCTACATAGAAGATGGGATTCCCATTATACGACCGCGAAATATCAAAGACAGTGGATTTGACTTAAGCGATTTAGATTACGTCACGGAAAAAGATTATGCAATGCTCACAGAGAAACATGAGCCCACAGATGGCGACATAATTTTTTCACGTAACGCTTCTTTTGGAATTCCAGTATATGTTGAAGGAATGGGGCGATTTTGTATTGGTCAAGATGTTGTCGTTATGAGGAAGAAAACAGTAGATACACGCTTTGTTTTCTTTTCCTTAAAATCAGATAAAGTGGTACGTCAAATCATGAATGTATCAGGAGGATCTACTTTTGGGCGAATTGATCTTGGAGATATTCGTGAATTGAAGATTCCTGTTCCTAAGGATGAATGCGAACAACATGAAATTGCAGTTCGTCTTTTGAAATGTGATAAAGCCATAGAAATTGCAGCTCATAATCTTATGAAACTTCGTTCCCTCAAAACCGGTCTCATGCAAGATCTGCTCACGGGTAAGAAGCGCGTCACAGCCTTACTAACCGACAAAGAGAAGGTGAATTTATGAAGCTACGGCGTTTAGAAATTCAGCATTTTAGAGGCATTACTGATCTCGACCTGAAAATCGGAGACACGACGGTTCTTATTGGTGAGAACAACACAGGTAAAACTACGATTCTAGATGCACTAAAAATCGCACTGCATAGCGGGATGGCTAGTAGAGTTTCATCATTCAATATCTATGATTTCCATCTTCCAGATGCGACTACTGAATTATCTTCGGCTCTTGCCATCAACATTCGGCTCACTTTTCGAGAGGATAATCCTGGAGAATGGGACGAACAGCAAGTAGCCAAATTGAATCGGGCCAAGATTCTTCAGATTGATGAGAATGGTTCCGCTACTGTTATATTGAAAGTCGGAGCACGCTTTGATTCACTGACCCAGGAAATTGTTCAGGACTGGGAGTTTCAAAATATTGATGGATTTATGCTCACAGGAATAGCGGATTCCGCGATAGGGGTTTTTCGGAACGAAGTTTCCTACTACTATCTGGCTGCACTGCGTGACGCCACAAAGCATTTCGATGCAAAAGGTCCTTTCTGGCGTCCTTTCCTTAAACAGTCACAACTTACACCAGAGAAGAGGAGAGAGATCGAGAGTAAGCTTTCTGAAGTTAATGATCTGATTATCACATCACATACCAGTTTCTCCCAAGTCGTTACGCGTCTAACAGAAGTGCAACATATAGTAACGATGACAGGAGGGGATGATTTGGTCTCAGTAGATGCGGTTCCTGGTCGTCTCTTCGACATACTCTCTAAAGCAGAAGTTAATCTGAATAGTGGAACCGGGGCAAAAATACCCATCGTACGACACGGAGACGGCACTCAAAGTTTGGCGGTTTTGACACTTTTCAATGCATATCTTCAGGCATGGAACAAAGGCGACCCATTCGTTGCTCTTGAAGAACCGGAAGCACATCTTCATCCGAGTGCCGTACGTGCTCTCTGGCACCTGATTGAACGAATTCCAGGACAGAAAATCATTTCGACTCATAGTGGAGATCTTCTTTCAGAAGTTCCTTCTAACTCCGTCGTTCGACTTCACAAGGAAGGTTGCATTGTCAAAGCATCACAGATGCGGGACTTAAACCTTAACTCATCTGACATCCGTAAATTCAACTATCATATCCGGCGAGCTAGGGGTGAATTGTTATTTTCAAGGTGCTGGATTCTTGGAGAAGGTGAAACTGAAGGCACTCTAATTCCCGAAATTGCTAGATTTTTGGGCAAGGATCTCGAACGGGCAGGTATCCGATTTGTAACTTATCAATCTGGAATGTCGCTAGAGACCTGTCTTCGGGTAGCCAACGGAATGGGTATTAAATGGGTTGTTCTTGCAGACAACGATGCTCAAGGCGCAAAGGATCGTCAAGCGGTTCAGCGACAACTAAATGGTTATTCTGAGAATGATGTTTTTTTCATGATGCCTGAGGCAAATATTGAGCAATATCTATGTGTTAACGGGTTTTGTGATGTTTACTCTAGATTGCTTGATGCCCAAGTGCTCCAAACTGTGACCGCATCTCCTCATGATGCAGATTACCCGATTCAAATCGCGAAAGCGTTACCAAAAAAAATGAAGACGCCAGCTGTGCAGGAAGTATTAACAGTAATTAATAATCGTTCTCAATCCGTGCCTCAGCTGTTTCAAAATGTAATTGAAGCTGCGTTTAAACTGGTGGAGGAATAATGAACTCATCTGAGATTCAACTTAACGAAAACCAGCACGCTGCAGTGTATTGGAATGAAGGTCCTCTTTTAGTCCTAGCAGGTCCGGGCTCTGGCAAAACCCTTGTCCTTACGCTTCGAGCGGCCCGACTATTGAAGGAAAACCCAGAAGCAAGCTTGTTGGCACTTACTTTCACCACCAAAGCTGCAGAAGAAATGCGAGAAAGGTTGGATAAGCTAATGGGAGGTCATACTGACCGAGCTCATCTTTGCACTTTCCACTCCTTCGCCAGCGACATCTTGAGGCAGCATGGAAGTCATGTAGGAATTCATCCTGATTTTTCGCTGATTACAGTTGATGATGAGCGTGTCGCTATACTTGAGCAGGTAATATCCAATCTTAAATGTGATACATCGAATATTCCTTTAGATCGTAAAAATCTTTTATTATTATTGGATCGCTTGTTTGCGGAATCCTACGATGGTGGATGTGAAGTAGCTGGTATGGTAAGTACTCCCCCTTGGATACCACAATTATTCAGGGATTACTGTGATGCATTACAAAAAAGTAATCGTTTAGATTATGGAGGCCTCTTATATTTCGCCCGAAAGTTACTTTCACAGAATGCTGGCGTTGTAAGGTTAACTCGCTTGGCTTGGGAATATATCTGTGTTGATGAATTTCAGGATACAAATAGGTCACAATATGATCTGCTGCGTCTCTTAATTAGTGGGAAGGATTCAAATCTTTTCGTGGTTGCAGATGAAGATCAGATTATTTACCAATGGAATGGTGCCAGTCCAGAACGTCTGCTTGCACTACAGAGTGACTTTGGAATGAAAGTATTACAGCTTCCAGAAAACTTTCGCTGTCCTCCAGTTATAATTCAACTAGCGAATAATTTGATAAGTCACAATCAAACGCGTTCCGCGGGTAAAATGCCTCTTGTAGCACGAAAACCTGCAGCAAAGTCCCCAACCTTAAATGTGAAGATTTTTGATGATGAGGATGCAGAGTCTGCAGTAATCCCCATCACTATTAAAAAAGTAGGATGGAACATTGAAGACTGTGCAGTTCTCGCACGTTCAACAAGATTGCTTCAGAAGGTTGCAAGAGCATTAAGCGATAATGGCTTTGTTCCTTATCTTGCGCAAAGAAAGAACGAGTTTGAGTGTGCTTCTATTTCTTGGATATATACTGTTCTTAGACTTGCGAATGCCCGACACGATCGGGAGTTCCTTCGTCGCATTTGCGTTGCATGGAAGAATTTTACTGGTATCGTTATTGAAGTAGAGGATGTAGAAGCTGTTGCGGCTCTTAACGGTGGAGATTTCCTACGAGCCTGGGTAGATAGTGCGTTATCTAAGGTCAATTCAGCAGAACTTAATGAATTGTTGAGTCTAATTCGCCATGACCTTGTCGACCGTCTCTCTTTCATCGAATTGATTGAATGGTTTTGGACTCAAAAGTGGATAGATGATGAAGTCGAGACTGAGGAGATAAAGACATGGCAGGATTTACATGAGGCATTGTTACGTGAGCATTCCCTCGATAGTATGACTCTTCACCTATATCTACAAGAGATGGATTTGAAATCTAAAGCAGCTAGCCGATTACCAGGGTCAATTCCATGCCTCACCGTGCACGGCTCCAAGGGCTTAGAGTTCAAACATGTATTCTTAATTGGAATGGCTGATGAGGTATTCCCATCATATCAGGCGGTAAGAAAGGGATCACATAGCCCTGAAATTGAGGAGGAACGGAGAAATTGTTTTGTGGCTATCACTCGAGCTAAGGAGACACTCAATATTAGTTGGGCAAGAACCTACAATGGATTCCCCAAAAAACCGTCTCGGTTTTTAGAAGAAATGGGATTCACCTTCCGCAAATATTAAATCTGACTCCTCATAGGCTAAATCCGAAAATATGAATCTGTAAACAAAGGGAAATGAAAACATATGATCCAAGACAAAACACCTCCTCACATCAAACTCGACGAACGCAACCATGTCGAAAAACCTCTGATCAACCAACTTCATAGCCTGGATTGGGAAATTATTGACCTCGATAACAAACAGTATCCCATTGATAGCTACAGGCAGAGCTTTACCGAGGTGGTGATGCTTCCGATTTTGCGTGAGCAGATCAAGATCATAAACCCCTGGCTGGAAGATGATCAGGTAGAGGAAGTAATTAAGCAACTAACCGCCAGCTTTCCTGGAACCGACCTGATCAAAAACAACCGCCACGTCTTTTCCCTGTTGCTGGAAAACACCAGTGTCAGTGAGAACCGCCAGACTGGTGAGAAAAGCCCAACAGTTCGTTTTGTAGATTTTAAGCATCGGGATAACAACCGTTTTATTGCCGTTTGCCAGTTCAAGGTCCGTATCCTCGGTACCGAGCACCACATCTTTCCGGATATTGTACTTTTCCTTAACGGTCTACCGGTGGTGGTTATCGAGTGCAAGTCACCTAAGGTCAAAGATGCTATTCCCGAAGCTATTGACCAGATATTGCGTTACAGTGAACAGCGCGGCTTCAAGGGCGAAGGCAGTTCCCCACTTTTTTATTACAACCAGATCGTTATCGCCACCTGCCGCCAAGAAGCTAAGTTTGGTACTATTACCACCCATAACGAAAACCAATTCTTCCGCTGGGCTGACCCTTATCCCCGCACTGTGGACGAGCTGGAGCATGGTAGCAGCGGGCCTAATGATCAGCAGCGTCTGGTTGCCGGAATGCTTGACCGCGACAATCTGCTGGATCTCATCCGTACATTCACTCTTTTCTCAGTCAATGATAAAGGCGAGATAATCAAAATCGTGGGCCGCTACCAGCAATTCCGTGCCGTCAAACTCGCTGTCAAGCGCCTTTTAGAAGGTCAGAGCCCACGAGAAAGAAGCGGGATTATCTGGCACACACAGGGTTCAGGCAAATCACTTACAATGATGTTCATGGTGCGTGAAATGTACCAGCATCCTCAGCTTTCTCACTGGAAGGTAGTTTTTGTTACTGATAGAACCCAGCTTGAACAACAACTTTCGGAAACGAGTCAAAGTGTCGGTTTTACTGTTAAGTTAGCCGAATTTATAAACCCCAAGAAAAAACCAGATGGGAAAAGCTTGAAAGAACTTCTGCGTTCGGACTCCTCAGATCTTGTCATGGCAATGATCCATAAGTTCCGTGAAGCTGACCTTAAAGAGGTCTTCCCTGAGCTTAACCCTAGCCCGAATATTCTGGTAATGATCGATGAGGCGCATCGTTCTCAATATAAGACTCTGGGAGCAAACCTTGACAAAGGCGTCCCCAACGCTTCCCGTATTGGGTACACCGGCACACCCATCGACAAGACTGAGCGGGTCTTCGGTGATTACATAGACAAATACACAATGCGCCAATCCATCGAGGACGGCGTTACTCTGGAGATCATCTACGAAGGTCGCACTCACAATGCCGAAGTCACCGACAGGCAGGGAATGGACAAAGCGTTTGAAGATGTGTTCAGTGAATATAACCTCAAACAACGACTTCAAATTTTGGGCTATGGCTCTCGCGACGCTTATCTGGAAGCTGAGCCGACAATCGAGGCCAAGACCAAAGACATGATCGAACATTACCTGACGCATGTGTTCCCTAATGGTTACAAGGCTCAGATAGTAGCCACTTCCCGTGAAGCGGCAGTGCGTTATAAGAAATTCATCGATGCTTCACTGGCTGATGCAATTACCTGTTTAGAAAAGGAGAATCCTAAGAAGCTTGATCTTACCCAGCTAAAGAAGCTGAAAACAGATGTTATCATTTCCGGCAATAATAACGATTCACCAGAACTTAAGGCTTATTCTGACAATTCAAAACACGAAAACAGCATCAAGAGCTTCAAGATGACCTTTGGGAGTGAAGAAGAAGGAATTACTGGCGATATGGGCATCCTCATCGTCAATAATATGCTGCTGACAGGTTTTGATGCTCCTGTAGAGCAGGTGATGTATCTTGATAAAGTAATCTTCGCACACAATCTTCTTCAGGCTATAGCTCGTGTAAACCGAGTGGCTGGCGTGACCAAGGAAAAAGGTTTTGTGGTTGATTATGTAGGCATCGGTCATCACCTGAAAAAAGCCCTGGAAAACTACGATGAGCGTGAACAAAAAGAAGTGATAGATACCCTCAGTTTCCCAGAGGACGAACTGCGCGAACTCATTGCAAGTCATGCAGCTATCATGGATTTGCTCAAAAAATACGGCCTTACAGACCTTACTGATTATGATGCATTCTTCGATCTTTTCTATGATGAAGACTTGCGTTTCGAGTTCATGCTGGCGTTCAAAAAGCTGACCAAATGCTTAAACCTTGTATTCCCTGCCCGACAAGCCCTTGAGTACATTGACGATTATAAGGCTCTCACTGAGATCTATGTGCTGGCAGGTGAACATTTCCGTGATGGACGCTTGAGTATGAAAGGCATCCCTCCGAAACTGCGTGCCATTACCGATGTTTATCTTGAGTCAAAAGGCATTGCAGTGAAAGTCAAGCCAATTTCCATCCTCGATGAGGATTTCCTAAAACAAGCAGGCAAACGTACCCGTACCAAAACAAAGGCAGCAGAGGTTGAACACGCAATTCGCCACTATCTTGATGTCGAACTGGATGACGACCCGGACCTTCAAGCTTCTTTTGCAGAAGCATTGGCGAATATTTTTAGAGAATTCCATGACAACTGGGAGAGGATTTACGAGGAACTGGAAGAATTAAGGGTGCGTATCATCAATGCCAGTAAAGAGCCTACTTATGGGCTTCACCGGAAGAAGCAAATGCCGCTGTTCAGAATGTTTAAACACGAAGTCTTTGGAGAGAAAAATCTTAGTGAGGACGAAATCTCTTCTCTTGTCAATCTGACGCAGCAGATCTTTTTAGTCGTAGAGCGTGAATTAAAACTCACCGGATTTTGGGAAAGTATTCCTGCGCGCAACAAGTTGAAAGCAGAGATTCAGAGTATACTTCTTGCACCAGAATTTGCAAATATGCCCGTTCTCGTAAAAAACCGTGCTCAACTCATAAGCCGGATCATGGAAATCGCTGAGAAAAACAATGACATCATTCTATATGCGGAGTAATTTTCAATGGATTTGGTCTATACAATTAAAAGATCATCCAAGCGAAAAAAATTAAACATCACCGTAGAAAGGGACCGAAGTATAGTGGTGCATGCACCGGAAGGAGTATCTGACGAAAAAATACAGCAGGTAGTGGATTCAAAACGTCAGTGGATATACGAAAAAATTAACCATCCACAAAAATATCAGGATCTTCCTCATCCACCAGGGAAAGAACTGGTTAGTGGCGAATCCGCACTTTATTTAGGTCGTCAATACCGTATAGAATTGGTTAAAATGGGCTTATCCGAGATTAAGTTCGCCCAGCGATTCCTTATTCCGGCTACTCAGGGGGAAAAGCGAGAAGAAACCTTGCGAGAATGGTATATAGACAAAGCCAAAGAAAAGATAGTCCCGCGAGTCAAGAATCACGCTCGCGAACTAGGAGTTAATTTTGCCGAGGTCAAGATCGTTGATAACCGCTATCGTTGGGGGTCATGTACCGTGAAGAATAATGTTAACTTCAACTGGCGGCTGATAAAGGCACCAATGTTTGTTATTGATTATGTTATTATTCACGAACTTGCTCATTTTATTGAGCCTAACCATACTCCCAGATTTTGGAATATTGTCCGCGCACAATCTCCTACAATGGATAAGGCAAAGGCATGGTTGAAAGAGAATGGACAACTTCTGGAACAGGTAATATGAAACGTTTCAAAATAGATATGTAAAAACATAATCTATGGAAAAATTGATATCTCATTCAAGTTGCCGTTTTATATAGAAATACTTAATATTTTTGTACTCTATTTTTTTCCAATCAGGTTAGGTTTAGTATTTTTGGTTTTTTTCATGTTTATGCGAAGTGCAGGATTTTTATCCATCAGGAAGTGAATTTTTCCTGTTCGGCTGCGGGTTGCTTCTGTGGAAACAACTTAAATACTAATATACAAATCCCTATACCGTAAAAACTAGAGACTGATACCATGGATCGGGAAATAAGGATACTCCACACAGCAGACACACACCTGGGATACCGGCAGTACCACAGCGAGGTACGGAGGCAGGACTTTTTTAAGGCTTTTGAAACTGTCATAAAAGATGCGGTTGACATGCAGGTTGACGCTGTCGTGCATGCGGGAGACCTTTTTGATTCAAGGAACCCGACCCTTGAAGACCTCCTTGATACTATGAACATCCTGTCCCGGTTAAAGATTGCAAAAATACCTTTTTTTGGAATTGTCGGGAACCACGAAAGCAAGCAGAATACCCAGTGGCTTGACCTCTTTGAGGAAATGGGTCTTGCGGTAAGGCTCGGGAAAAAACCGCAGATGATAGGGGATGTGGCAATCTATGGAATTGACAGCGTCCCGAAGTCGAAAATTCCTCTTTACGATTATTCAGGTTTTGAAGTTCCGGAATCCCTGCCGGAAAATTGCAGGAAACTGCTTGTAATGCACCAGATCGTACCGCCTTTCCCGTATCCGGACTGGGACTGTGTCGAGGTGCTTGAAAACCTGCCTTTTAAGGTTGATGCAATTCTCCTCGGGGACTACCACGAGTATGAAAAAATAAAGGTCGGAGAGACCTGGGTCACATACTCGGGAAGTACCGAACGCAACAGTGCATCCGAAAAAGAGCCCCGTTCTTACAGCATTATTACTCTTTCCGGAGATGGGCTGGAAATAAGCAGAAGGACAATCCCTACCCGAAACTTCATGTTCCTTACGGCAAAACTTGACGGGGGAGAAAATCCTTATGACCAGATTTTTTCTACCGTTTCCGAGCATCTCGAAGAGCTTCCGGAATCTGTGGTATTTCTTGAAATCTCGGGAGATTCGGGGTCGGTTCTTTCCTTCAGCGAAATCGAAGAATACCTGTTGAGTAAAGGGGCACTCATTTCAAGGGTCAAAGACGAGAGGACAAAAGAGGGCCTCCCCAAGGAAGTTGTTAAAGTAGCGTTTTCTGACCCCGAAAGGGCTGTTGCCGAAGAGGTCCGCAGGATGAGCTTAAACGACGGCGGGCTGATAGTCGATGAGGTTATCCGGAACCCGGATGTGCCAAGGTCAAGGGTGGATGAAGAAACAGAAAACCGGCTTCTGGGGTTGATTGAAGCGATAGATTTCAAAGACCCGGATTTCATGATAAAAATCCCTGTCAGCCCTGTTATTCCTGTC
>DUGS01000133.1:0-18931 GCA_013331265.1 Methanosarcina sp. | reverse complement strand
TCCTGTCAGCCCTGTTATTCCTGTTGGCACTGCCAGTTCTGCCACAGTCGGAGAGCCTGAAGAATTCATGTCGGCAGGTGCGGCTGAGCAGCTTGAAACTCCCGAACCTGCCGAGGAGACGGAGTTTGCGGTGGCAGTTGCCGGAAAATCTGAAATCCTGCAGGCTCCTGTGAGAATTCAAAGGTCTGAATCTCTTAATGAGTCTCTCGATAATATTTTTGAATCCCCTGATCCTATTTCTGAAATTTCCGGAACCCCCGAAGAAATCCAACCCGAAAATAGTGGAGAAATCCAGCCTGAAGAACATGGAGAAAGAGCTGCACCGGGTAAAGATGCAGGAAATAAAACAGAAGCGGTAGCTGGGAAGATTTTTGGGTTCGGGGTAGAAGCCAGTCCAGAAACAGAGGCTGGGGGCAAAACCGAAAATCTTCCGGATGAAAAACTTCCGGACGAAAAACTTGCGGATGAAAAAACTCTGGACGAGAAGCCTGTCAGGGCTCCGGATAAAGCCGCAAAACCGGTAAAGCAGAGCCAGAAAAAAAGAAAAGAAAAAACTGCCGTTCCCAGACAGTATAACCTTGGTGATTACCTGTGAAGCTGAAAAACCTGTACATAGAAAATATCCGGAGCTATAAAAAGCTGGACTTCACTTTCGAAGACGGAGTGACTGTAATTTCCGGGGTAAACGGTAGCGGAAAATCAAGCCTGCTCGAAGCCTGCTTTATGGGGCTTTTCGGGAGTAAAATCCTTTCAAAGGACTTTGTTCTTGCTGATATGATTTTCAAAGGGGCTGAAAGTGCAAAGATCAACCTCGGCTTTGAACATCTGGGACATGAGTATCTCCTTGAACAGGCTTTCAGGTACTCTTCAAAAAGTGAAAGTGCTTCAAGCTCAAGGTGTGTACTCTTTGCTGATGGGGAAAACGTCGTTGACCAGGCGACCCGCACCTATGAAGAGGTCTGTGCCCTCCTGAGCATGGACGAAGAAGCATACAGGAACTGCGCGTATATCCGGCAGGGAGAAATCGACGTCCTTATCAATGCAAAGCCAAAAGACAGGCAGCGCATGATTGATGACCTTCTGCAGCTCGGAAAACTTGAGGAGTACCGCGAAAGGGCAGGTTATGCGAAAACGGCTGTCAGAAGGCTTGAAAGGGATACAAAAAACAGCTTCTCAGGTGTGAAAGCAGAAATCGAGGGAATTGAAAGCACGGATCCAGTTGCAGCCGTTAATAGGCTCAGGAAAAAGGTTAAAGATGCTGACTCTTCCCTGGATAGCCTTAATGATAAGAAAGAATTTGCGGCTGCACGTAAAGGAGAACTCGACATCAAGATTGCCGAGTACAGGGAACGCCTTCAAGAAATTGAGGCTTTGAAACAGGCTATCCATAAATCTCAGGAGGATAAGGCTGGCTGCTTTAAAGAAAAGGAAACTTTTTCAGAAGAAGTCCAGGTTCAAAGGCGTGTTTTGCTTGAACTAGGGGAAGAAAATGCCGGTTTGAGGGAAGAATGTGGTTTTGGGGACATTGAAATTGAGCCTCTCCTTTTGCGCCAGGAAAAAGAGGAATCTTCTTCAAGGGAAAAAGTGAATGCCGCATCAAAAGAACTTGCCCTTCTCCTGAAAGAAGAAGAAACTGTCGTACAGGCATTGCGTGAGCTTGAAAAAGAGAAGGCTGAAAATGAGCGTACTCTTGTTGAATGCAGAAACAGCATCGGGGCTGCAAATAAGGAAATTGAAGGGTTCAGGGCAAATATAAAGCAGCTCGAAGAGGAAAACATAGGGCTGAGAGAAAAAGCAGGTTTTGGGGCTGCTGATGAAATCATTTCAGTCATAAAGGGACTTGAAGAAAAGGAAAGCCTCCTCAGAGACCGGAAAAATGAGGTCTCGACAAAACTTGGCCTGGCCCTCAAGGAAAAGGAAACCGGAGATGCGGGCCTGTGTGAGCTCGATACGGAAATGCAAAACTGCAGAGCCGCAGTCCGGAAAGGAAGTACTGAGATTGAAGTGCTTGAACAGGAACTCAGGGAAAACTCAAAAACAGTGCTGGATATTCAGGAGCAGAAGTCCGGGGTTTTTGCGGAGTTGAAGGCTCTCGGCTTTACTGAGGGCCAGCTCGAAAACCTGGAGGATTTCAACGAGCTTTTACTGGAAAACAAAAACCGGCTGCACGGAAAAGAAAAGGAGCTTGAGGTTACTTTAAGGGAAATTGAAAACAGCCTCCGTAAAAACCGGGAACTGCTTGCCGAAGGGAAGTGCCCTACCTGCGGGCAGGAGTTGAAAGGGTCAGAAATCGCATGTACGGCAGAGGAATGCGAACAGAAAAAAGAAAAACTTTCATCGGAACTTGCGGATATAAAGCTGCAAAACGCTGAACTTGAGAAAAAGCTCAACCGGCTCAAGGATGCAAAAAAACTGGATAAACAGGCATCTGATTATGATATCGAAATCGAAAAGCTCGTTGAAAAAGCAAAAGCTTCCGGAAAACTAATAGAGACTCACAGGGCCCGGATAGAGGAAGATTCCCTGAAGCTTGAAAACCTCAATAAGCGGAAACAGGAAATTGAAACTGCAGGGACCCAGCTCCTTTCGGACATTAAAGCCCTTCAGGACCAGGAAGATGAGGCAAAAAAAGCTCACGGTGAAAGTGAAACGGCTCTCAGGGAGGCAAAAGTTTTTGAAAGAAAGCTTGCCGAAAACGCCTCTGAAATAGAATCCCTAAACGGTAAAATCCGGACATCTATTGCGCTTATAGAAAATTACGGGCAGAGGCTTGAAGAGCTTAATGAGAAACTAAAGGCATTTTCAGAAAAGGAAACCCTGTCAAAAGAAAAACTCGAAGCTCTCGAATTTTCCCTTGAAGCTGTACGGAAAAAAGAAGATGAGGCAAAAAAAGCTCATGCCGAAAGCGAAAGGCTTCTTGCGCAGGCAAAAAAGCTCCAGGCTAACCTGCTCCGCATGGAAATTGTCAGGCATAAAATCTCCGAGCTTGAGACCGGCATCAAAAACCTGGCAGAAAAAATAGGTTTTTTTGACCGTGAAATCCTTGAACGCAGCGACAGGATAAGGCAGATGCAAGAAAAACTGGAAGGAAATAAGCTTGCAGAACTCCAGCAGAAGCGCGCCCAGTTTGAAGAAGCACAGGCAAATATTGCAGAGAAAATCCGGGGGGTAACTGCCGAAAAGGATACTTTTCTCAAAGATATCGGCATGATAGAAAACAGCTTAAAGCGTTTAAGGGAGCTCAAAGAAGAACAGAGGGCTCTTGAAAACAAAAGGCTGTACCTTGAAGCCGTATATAATAACGCCGATGAGCTTGAAAATACGTATACGCGCGTCCGGGCTGATATGCGGGCAAGGAACATAGGAGCTCTCTCAGTCCTCTTAAATGAGATGTTCGGCTTTATGTACACAAATAACGCTTATTCTCATATCGAACTTGACCCCGAATACAACCTTACGGTCTACAGAAAAGACGGGACTCCTCTCGAACCCAAACTCCTGAGCGGAGGCGAGCGTGCAATCTTCAACCTTGTCCTGCGCTGTGCCATCTACAGGCTTCTTGCCCTCGGCTTTGGCGGAGATAAGCCAGACGGGCTTCCTCCAATGATTTTGGACGAACCCACAGTTTTCCTTGACCGCGGGCATGTCAGGCAGCTTTTAAAACTCATAGACATGATGCGCAGTATCGGGGTAGGGCAAATAATAGTGGTCTCTCACGACGAGTCCCTGATTGATTCGGCAGACCACGTCTTCCAGGTAGAAAAAGACCCCCTTACCAATATGTCCTCAATTACACGGATTTAATATAACTCTGAAAAGTCCTTCCTACATAAGAAACGAAAAGGAGTAAAAAGCAGGATGCATTTAATTTCTTATATTGTTTTTTCTCTTTTTTCTTCTTTTTTTGCTAGAGACTCCCAGTACACAAGATAGTTGAACAGTTCATCAGTCTGCTCTTTATATTCTCCAAAAAAGCTGTGGTCTTTTATCAGGTAGCCTTCGTCCTCGGAATTGAGGTCTTCCAGGTAGCCGTACCAGTAAACTACCATACCTTCCCCGAAAATGTCGGCATATTCCCGGAACTGTTTCTTTGCGTAATGTTTGTGTTCGAAATCGTCCCCGAAGAGGGCTTTGCTTTCAATCCATCTTACCATATGATCCTCTATCGGAATCGGGTCTGAAAGGACAAAGTCCGGGGTCTTGCCGTCTCCCTGAGCCCTTATTTCGGCTTCAGTGCAGTAAGAAATTTTCCTGTCGTCAAGCCATTTGCGGATGATCTCTTCTCCCATTTCGCCTTTTTTGCACTGCATCTCATGAGCGCGGGGAGAGAAGAAATAGTCTGCTTCGAGAGCTTTTCTGACCTCTTTCCTCAGACGGCGGTTTTCAATGCAGTCAAGGTGCTTGAAGAGCCAGTTTATGCTTTTTCGGGACAGGTCACAGTTTTTAAGGATCAGGGAAGCCATGAGGGCCGGAGGAAAATACGTATATTCCGCGAGTTCAAGAATAGACCGCCCCTGCTTCCACCGCAAAAAGAGTTCCTTTTCTCTGGAATAGACCTTCCTGTGCTTGAACCTTGTCATTTTCACTACTTTCTGGTTAAGAACGGTGGCAAGCATACCCGCAGGCCTGGTATGTTCCTCTGAGAGGCGAAAAACGTCTCCAAAGTTATGAAGCGAACTATAGATTTTCTGGTATGTCTGACGGTCCATTCTTAATCATTAAATCCTGTTTTTGTTTAGCATAGAAAACAAAATTGAATAACATGAACGAAAAGCGAACTTTCCAATATACAGGGAGCTTACTTTTAATATATACTTTTATCTTTTTTCTTACTATATAAATGTCTGACCTTCGCTCTAAAAGCACGCTTTAAGAAACAAAATCTCAGAAAACGAAACTCTCGGAATCAAACATTAAATCCCGGTCTCATAAAGGAGGCCATGCAGGCTTAAAGGAGGCTATGCAGGCCTGCTCGAACCTCAGAACGCGAGAAATACTTTCTCCTTTTTTGGGTCCTGAACGTTTTTCCGAAACTTTGCTCTATTCATGTTAATTTGGGTAATTCTGAATACAATATATAATATTATTTAACTCCAGAACTCCTCTTCGTAATTATCAGGAAGGTCTATATTCATTAATTTCTCAAGTTTTTTACGCTTATCTCTATTTTCAATTGCTTTTTTAGGTTTCTCTTCCCTGCCGGAAGGATAAATATCTTTCTTTTCTTCTTCACAGGATGCAAAGATTGTTGCATGTTTATCTCTGGAAATTACTCTTTCCTGAACCTTTGGTTGCGGATTTGCATATCTGGTCGAGTTTTCTTCAACCTGCTCTTTTTTCAGCCTGGCTTCCAGTCTCAGGGAAGCTTTTTCAGCCTCGTCGGCAAGCGGTCTTTTTTGAAGCCTCTCTTCCGGCCTCTCTTCAGGGCTTTTTTCAGGTTTTACGCCTCTGGGTTCTTCGCGGCATCCAAAGAATAATTTTTGTGAGTCTGTTTCCACAGTTCGAGAAGTCCTTTCTTCTCTTCTCTCTACAGGCCTTTCTGGGGGTCTTTCTGCCAGCCTGGTTGGTGTCCAGTCCCCTTTTTCAGAAACGTTTTTCCATCTGGGCTGAGGCTTCTTCCCTAACTTGCGGAAGGTATCTTCAGCATAAGTGTCTTTATTACGGTCAGCCTTGTTAGACCTGACTTTACTTGTTGTATTGTAACCTATGAGACAGGTAGGTTCCCTTGTTCTCCATTCCAGACAGAAGAGGTGGCATTCCCGCCCTTTGCATGTCTGGGATTCATCAAGTGGACAAACTTCTGGAAGGGTCATGATAATAAGAATATACAGAACATAAAAAATAGTTAACGGTTATAAAGTGGAGTAAAACGATCAGAACCCTGAATTTGTGGGCTTCTTCCTTATCGTCTCGGGATGATAAATGTCTATTTTCCTGATTCAAAGGGTTTTTTAATATAGTTCTCTATAAATTTTAGTGGACCTGGCCTTTTTCTATATACTTACCGTATAAATCTCAAAAGAAGGAAAATCTCTTCACAAAATTTCATTCTCAGTCCAGTTATTGAGTTTGTTTATCCACTGTATGCCGGAGGGTTCAAGTCTTGCGGCGGCGGGTGAAAAGAAGAAAGCGAGATACCCGCCATTTGCATTCATTCCTGAATAATAGCAACCAATTAGTCAGGATGCACCGTAAAAAATTTAGTAATTTGACTTTTTAAGCTGATTCTAATAGACTTTTAACTCAGTGTTTACCTCTTTGAAAGGGCTTCTGCAATAAGAGGGGCGACACTCAGTTTGCTTTCTGCTTTCTCGAGAGTGTCAGTTCCGATTATGTCTTTTACTCCTGCATTGAACAGCCTTAAAGCCGCATTTCTTGTAAGGACAGGATGTACGCAGGCGATGTGGACATCAATTGCTCCCTGGGCTTTAAGCATCCTGATTGACTCAGCCATAGTCCCTCCGGTTGCAATCATATCATCCACAAGGACAACGTGCCTGCCGGTTACATCAAGGTTCTTTGTCTTGATTACAACTGTATCTCCGCTGAGCCTTGTTTTCTGGAGATGGTCATGGTCAAAGCCGTGCCCTGAAGCCACATTCTTTACAAGCCCCTGAGCACCTTCGTCTGGAGCGACCAGCATGGGGTCCTCAAGTCCGAAACCTGCAACATATGTTCCCAGGAGATTTGCTGCATCAAGATTTCTGGCAGGGCAGGGGAAGTGGTCAAGTACACTCTTTTCATGAATATTTATTGTAAAAATCCTGTCAGCATTAATACAGCGGGCAATGGCGCGGGCACTTATGGGCTCTCCGGGTTTGAACTTCTTGTCCTGCCTGGCATAACCCATGTAAGGGATCACAACATTGATTTCAGCTGCCCCCTCACAGGCATCGATAAGCTGGAGCAGGGCGACAAAATCAGAGTCTGTAGGCGTGCTCTGGATAAGTGTCACTTTTTCTTTCTCGGTTTCTTCTGCGATTCTAAGATAAAGTTCCCCGTCAGGGAAGCGGTTATACTCGCAGAGCACAGGCTCTGTCCCTAAAGCTCTGGCTGTGCGGCTGGCAAGTAACTGTGATGCTGGTCCACCTATTATCTTCAAGATACATACCTCAGTGTGCCGTCTTGATATATTCCATCCTTTAAAAAGCTTATTTTAATGGACCATGATTTTATCCGGCTTTTATCTTTTCAAATTTTTAATCTTTTTTACCCTTGAACTTTTCAAGCACCCTGATATTTCTTATCAGTGTATGCGGGTAATTTCCGGTTTCATCCTTTTCTGCAGATTTCACCATGTCCCAGACAGTAAGCAGCGCAACCGAAACCCCTGTAAGAGCTTCCATTTCAACTCCTGTTTTTCCAACAGTCCTGACTTCAACTACAACAGAAACCTCTTCTTCCCCTATCTCAAAGTCCACATCTATCCCTGTTATCGGAATCTGGTGGCACATTGGAATTGTTTCGGGAGTCTTTTTTACTGCAAGCACGGCTGCAACCCTTGCAGTTGCAAACACATTTCCTTTCTCAACGGTCCCTGTCCTTATTTTCTCTATGGTCCCTGCAGAAAGTACTATTTCCCCTGCAGCCCTTGCCAGCCTGGGAACAATATTTTTTTCGCTTATATCGACCATCCGCGCCCTGCCGGCTTCAATATGAGTAAATGACTTTTCCACAAAATCACCGCGTTTTTCGTACCCATCCGGGACTATATCTTATATTCAATTTTTCTACTCAGTCAATCCTGATTTGTTTTCTTTGTGAGTAATCCTCAATCGCATGATCCAGTTTTTCTGCAAATTCTTCGGCTTCTTCAAGGTTGAGTTTTATAACTTCTTCATCTTCCCCGTGAAAAACCGTGACCCGGATCCTTGTCCTTTCGATCTCAACATCTATTTTTCTCTCAAAATCACGTACCATATTCTCTTACCCCCTTTCCCGGTATATGAGCGATTATTATTTGAATACTGCACGGTATGGTTGAATATTGTTTGAGTAATATTTGAGCATTATCTGAACATTGTTCCTGTAATGTTATACTTTTTGAACAGACTTCTCTGGTGTAACCCTTTCATCCTATCCCGGCCTCTCTGATTATTTCAGGAATCTTTTCAAGCACATCAGTTGCGAGCAGTGCATTTCCTGCTTTTTCGAACGCCAGGTCTCCGGCTGCCCCATTGATAAAGGCTGCACAGGCTGCGGCAAGAAACGCCGGGTTTCTTGAAAAAAGAGACCCTGTTATGCCTGCCAGAACGTCTCCGGTGCCTCCTACAGTCATGCCGGGATTCCCTGTCCTGTTCAGAAGAGTCTGTTTTCCGTCAGAAATAATATCCGTCTTTCCCTTCAGGAGTGTCACTACGCCCATTTCCCCGGAAAACTCTCTGACGGCTTTTTCGCGGGCTTCAGGGTCATCAGGGGTATCCAGGCCTCTCAGGCGCGCAAATTCTCCTGCATGCGGGGTTACTATAATTTCACAATTCCCGGCAAGTGTCTCAAAGAGAGTGCCTGAAAGGGCTGAAAGGGCATCGGCATCAAGGACAACTTTTCTGCAAAAGGGCAGGATTTTTCGGACAGCTTCAAGTGTCTCTGTCGATTTTCCAAGCCCCATTCCCATCACAACAACATCATGAGAATTGATAAGGTCAGAGAGGATGGACAGGTCTTCGGGGCAGAGTATGCTTGAAGAAAGTTTCCGGACAATAATGTCAGGGGAATAAGATGCTACGATCCTGGCTACTGAGTCGGGCACGGCTGCCGTTACCAGGTCTGCCCCTGCCTTCAGGGCTCCAAGAGCTGCAAGTGCAGGCGCTCCGGAGTAAGGTCCTCCACCTATAATGAGGATCCTTCCGGCTTTTCCTTTATGAGCTTCAGGTTTCCTTTTTTGAAGCATCTGGAGGTCACCTGGACCTACATAACTTTCAGCGTCTGCGCAGACCCCTATTTCTGCAACCTTTACCGTACCTGTATGCTCTTTTGCCCGTTCTGTCATAAGCCCTGCTTTCATGTGGTGAAAGGTTACGGTAAAGTCTGCGTATACGGCTTTTTCAAAATCTCTACCATCAGGGTCAAGCCCGGATGGGATATCTACGGCAATTACAGTTTTTCCGTTTTTTCCTTCTCTGTTTATAAGGTCAATTGAAGTTGATTCGGGGTCTTTTATTTCTCCCTTAACCCCTGTGCCAAAGACAGCGTCCACAAGCAGGTCTGCTTCTGAAAACCATTCCAAAGCTGTAAGCTGGCTTGAATCTCTGATTTCAAGTATTTGCACCCTGCTGGACCTTAACAGGGAGAAATTATGAAGAGCTTCTTCTGTTCCTATATCCCGGGATTTCCCAAGCAGCATAACCCTTACACTGTATCCGGGAATGCCTGCAAGGTGCCTGGCAGCAACAAAAGCATCGCCTCCGTTATTGCCCCTTCCTGCCACAAACAGTACCTTTCCGCTACCAAGCCTTTCCTTTACACTCTGTGCAATAGCTGCGCCTGCATTTTCCATTAACTGGAGCGGAAGCAGTCCTAGATATGCACAGTTTGTATCGATAGCCTTCATCCGTGAAGAACTGATGTATTTCATGTTCATTGCCTGCAGGTCTTTTTTCTATCAATTGTAGAATCTGATTGTAAGTTTGACACGGTTTACCGGGAGCTGAAATGTCTCCTCTGGTGCTCCTGGTATTTCTCCAGATATTTTCCTGTTTCTTCGGCATTTAGCCTGAATTTACTTGCGCTTTTATCTACTTGCACCTTTATTCTTAATTAATTTATATAGAGGAAAATTTATCATCTGTTTACTATATACGCTACGTTCTAATATGTCATATATCCAATAAAACGGGTTAACATTCCAGAAACCATTTTATGCTGTAAGACAGTCTTATACTCGGGATATATGTCATTTACTCAGGATATATGTCATTTTATCGCAGGAAACCTGGCCGTTACAGAAGAAGTAACTTCAGTAAGGGTAACAAATGTATAGTAAGAGCAACTAATATATCAAGTTAGATAACACTAAAGTCAGCAGATTTCAGAATAACAGTATCATTCAGGAATCAAGTTGTAAAAACGAAAGCGAATATGTAAATTATAAGATAACCACATGAATCGGATTCGGTACTAAATAATTTTAAATAGCCTTATGTCTAACAATGTAATGTTTTTCGTTATTCTTTTATTAAGATTGAATAGAGAGAAAAGTAAAAAATTGTAAGCAGGCAGGAATCTGATCAAATGTTTGCTTTCCTTTGCACGTGTCTGGACTTACATAAGAGCAGGAGGATGACTTTTGTCTAATTCTTCAAAAGATGCGGATAGCAGCCTTAAGAGTACAGTTAAACCTAGGTATCTTATCCTGGGTAGCGGTAGTATTGGTTTTGCGCTTGCAAAAGAGCTCAGGGAAAGCAATAAGCTTGTAATCATTGTAGATAAAGACGAAGCCAAGGTTGAGACCCTTAGAGAAGAAGGTTTTGAAGCCCTTCTTGGAGATATTTCTGACCCCGAGCTCGTTAATAATATTGATCTTAAAAATGTTGTTGCCATACTTTTCCTGAGTTCTAACAATGAGGCTAACAGGAAAGGAATTGAAAACTTTAAAAAAGTCGTAAATCCGGATATCCAGATCTTTTCCAGAGCTTCGGATATAATCAATAAAGAAAAGATGGAAGACCTGGGGTCGGATTACGTTTTTATGCCTTCAAAGCTCGTTGCAAGTTCCCTTTCCCGCTCTCTCGAGAGAGCTGAATCGGTACACAGAGGCAACAGGCTTGCCAGATGGCTGAAAGGGATAAGAGACAAAAACCTTGCTATCGTAATCCACGATAACCCAGATCCGGATGCGATATCCAGCGGGCTTGCTTTGAAGGAGATTGCAAAAAGCCTGGGGGTTGAAGCAAGTATCCTCTACCACGGAAGGATAGGACATCAGGAGAACAAGGCTTTCGTAAACCTTCTCGGGATCGACCTCAGTAAGATGGAAGAGCATGACCCGAAGGACTTTGACGAAATTGCCCTGATAGACTGTTCAATTCCGGGTGTTAACAACATGGTCCCCCCTAACTCCTATGTAGGGATTGTAATTGACCACCATCCACCAGGAGAAACCGAGATAAAGGCTGAGTATATTGACATCAGACCTAACTTTGGGGCAACAGCCACTATAATGACAAAGTATCTGCAGCAGTTAAACATCAATATTTCAAAAACTCTTGCAACAGCTTTGCTTTATGGAATCAGGACCGATACGCAGGACTTCAAGAGAAAAACCGATCCTGCAGACCTCTCTGCTGCTTCATACCTCTACCCGCTTTCAAACCATGGGATACTGGACCAGCTCGAGCAGCCTTCAATGGCTATTGAAACCCTTGATGTTCTCGGGGAAGCCATCCGGAACCGGCAGGTCCTTGGGAGTTATCTCCTCTCAAATGTTGGGAACATCCGTGACAGGGATACCCTTCCTCAGGCCGCGGATTACCTCCTGAGCCTTGAAGGAATCTCCACAACCGTTGTCTTCGGGGTTTCGGAAGACCGCATCTATATCTCCGGACGCAGCACCGATATCAGGATCAATCTCGGAGAAATTATGCGTCAGGCTTTCGGAGAAGATGCAGGCGGGCATGCAAATGCAGCAGGTGCTCAGATACCTCTCGGAGTCTTCAGTGCCACGAAAGACAGGCAGACACTCCTGAGGCTCGTTAATGAAGCAGTTGTCAAAAGGTTCCTGAGTGCTGTCGGAGTGGAAAGTACAGGAGAATAAAGTACAGGAGAATAAAGTACAGGAGAATAAAGTACAGGAGAATAAAGTACAGGAGAATAAGTTTGAAAGCATAAAGCAAACTTTCAGAAAAAATATGCTTTTTATGTAGAAACGCTAACATTAAATTTTCTAAGGAAGGATTAAGGAAAGATTTATCTCTTTCCTCTATTTTTGCTTTTCCTTTAACTGGTTAACTAATTTCTGAACCCCGGAGAGCTATTTTTTCTCTTCCTGCGCTGCACCGGGCCGGGGTCGATCTGTAAGGGTCGACCTGTAAGCCGGATAAATCCCTCTTTTGACCCCGGAAACCGGTTTTGCAATTCACACATCATTTCGTTTCTAAAGTCTTCATGTGCTAACGCATTCATTTACCGTACTTTTTCTGCTTCAGGCAGAGATGTTTACCTCAATCCTATTTCCGTTAACAATATCGTTTTCAGTCACCTGAACTCCATTGATGGTTGAGTTTTTTCCTGCGGTCAGCGAATAGGCAGATATTGCATGAACTCCATTTTCTGTGCTTTCAGTTGAGTAGGGAACAGTTATCTCAAATAAACCGTTTTCGTCCGCCACGTTGCCTTTCTGATAAACGAATTTTCTACCTGTGTTTGAGCTGATTTCAAGTGTTGCCATTACTGTATCTTTAGGGCTTACAGTTCCCGAAATCGTGGCTCCCTTTACATACTCGAATATCTTGACAGTATCATTTTTTTTACTATTTTCCTCTTCTGTGGTGTTCAAAGCACTTTCGTGGATCAGCCTGAAGTTTCCCAGAGACGTCCCATCAAGTTTATGAAGCTTATATACCTGGGTCTGCAGAAGGGCCTGTTTGGGCGTCGCAACGGTTCTGAGGCCTGTATTTCCTTTAACGGTTTCGATATCGTAATAGTCTTCAATATTCTTTCCTGCTACCTTCGTAATAGCACTAAACTTACCTTCTGCCATCAGTGTGTCGGTTATTACATATTTTACATTGAGTTTTTCTATTATTGTTTTTGCTTCTTTTTCGGAATCCGTCAGGAAGAAGTCCGCAGAATCCTCCATGCCTGTCTGGAAGTTATTTGATACTGCAGGCCGCTTTCCTACATACACTATCCAGTTTCCGTAGTCCCACCAGCTAAGGACCCCATACTCAGGAGTTTCTGAAGGTTCAAGGTAATAGGAAGTCTCAGGTGTGGAAGCTGCAAGCCATTCAAGAGAGTCCTTCCATTCAGGGCCAACTGAGACCGCATCTGTTGTAAAAATGGCACAGACCCATATGGAAGGCACAAAGACCAGTCCTATAAGTGCCACCCCTGAAATTAGTTTAAAGTAGTCCGGTTCGTCAGTCTTTCTATTTGATTCCGCCATTTTTCTGGCTTTTGATTTTGATTTCGTTTTTAATGGTGCTTTTTTTCCTGTTTGAAGGATGGGTTCCGAATCTGTCTTTGTTTCCTTCCTGGGTTTTATCAGCTTTTTTACTTCATTTTCGAAATCAAGGGATTCAATCAGAATCCAGAGGACGTAGGCAGTAAGAATTGAGATATTTACTGCAAAAAGATAGGTAAAGCGCCTCTGGGAGAGTGCAAGATATGCATAAAAAAGTGTCCATAGAAGGAAGAATATACTTTCTGGTTTTGATTTTTCGTTTTTTAATCCCAGGGCGAGCAGGAAAAACCCTGCCAGTGCGGTCAGGAAAGTAAGTCCGAAACTTCCAAGTACTGCCGAGAGGGTAAGTTTTCCATTTGCGGTCAAAAAGAGGGGTGTTGCTTCAACAATTGTGCTTATGTATTCGCCTTTACCCGAAAAGAACCTCAGTCCTTCTACAATGAACGCGTAATATTCGATGGAAAATATCCTGAGGAAAAGAAGCCCGGAGCCGACAACGAGTATTAAAACGCCAGGGTAATACTTCCAGTCCATCCCTTTTTTTGAGGCATATGCTGAAAAGCCCCAGAGAAGTAGTATTCCGGCAAGCATGGTCAGTAAATACACTACCTGGAACCAGGAAAGGTACATAGCACTCATTTCAAGGCCCTGGCGGACTGCTCCTGCCGAGAGGGGAATGGTAAACAGAAGTGTTGAAAACAAAGTTGCAGTCGAGCAAATGAATACGTAATCCGATCCTTTTCCTGCTTTCAGGTCGAGTGTTGCCTGAACTAATGCGTAAAGAACAATAAAACTGACGAATGCAGGAGCTCCTACCCATGTAAATATAAATAGGGAAAAAAAGAGCCCTGAGACCGCTGAAAGGACAAGAGAATTTATAAGTTTTTTATCTGAGGATATATTTTTTAGTGAACTTAATGAAATTTTACTTTCTCCTGCCAGTTTTAAGGCAAGTATGAAAAATGCATAAGCTACTGTTGAGAGGAACACTTCGGCTACGTGGTGGTCAACTGTTCCGAAACGGGATATGTATACATGGGCAGGCAGGACCGCAAAAGCAAAAGCCCCAACAAGTCCTGTTCTTCTGTCAAAGACTGAAGCCGCTATCACATAAACCGGGATTATTGTCAGGACTCCTAGCAGTACCGGTAAGAGGGCACCTGCAAATTCGGCAGTATGCGTGTCTGGCTGTCCTCCTCCTAGAATTATTGCAAGCAGGGCGCCTAACAGGTCAAAGAATGGCGGCCACCCAACCTCAAAACCATAAGGATAGTTAATGTAGGTATCAAAGTTGAGAAAATGAGGGAAATTAAAGGTTGTATAAAGAATGCGCCGCATATGATAAAACTCATCAAAGCCCGTGAAGGTTATGCCTCCGTCTGCAGTAAGTGAAGCATAGGAGAGCATGCGCATAAGAAAAGCAACTGCTATTACAGCGATAAATGAAATAACTTTAATTCTTGAACTATGAGTTGATAGTTTTGACTCCAGATGCCTCATGTTTTTATTCATAGAGACCACTTCATTATATGTTTTAGTTTTTTCAATAGTTTTATTTTATTTACAACTTTTTAAATAAGTGGGTATGTAAAAATAGTCCATTTACTTTCATTCGATTTTTTGATATTATCTTATTTCTTCCAACATCCTGTTATCACAAACAATTGTACTTTACTATTAATGATACTTTCATTCTGAAAATACTGGTAGTTCTTAAATATTAATCTACTTCATGAATGTTTTTTCATTTGCTGGTCAATTGACTTAAGCATCTTGATTCTATTATTTAATTTTATAATAAACTCCCGGACGTGCCTGTATGTGAGGTTATGGTTCTTCGCCGTTTCGAGTGTAGCTTACATCAATTTCCTAAATGGAATAGCATATTTAATTTTTAGAAACATTCTTTGTTGAAAATCACATTCATGTTAGTTGTTTATCGCTTCGGGAGTGTGGAGGGTCAGTAATACACTGCCTTCAGAGTTTTTCTGGTAATTACATTCATTATAATCAAATTTTCGCTTTCGATTTTAAGCTTTATATACCTAATTTAACATGGTTTTGTCCCGAATTGAATTGTCGAACAGCCTGTAATGGCCAGGAGGTTTGCGCTTTGTCCTATCAATATTTATATTGTTTGTAGTAGAAAGGATTATACACATATTTCTATGATTATAAAAGATTATTAGTTTAATGTTAATTTTTTGAGTAGAACTTGTCATACTTACCATTATTAAAATATACTCATGAGTTCTCTTAAAAAATGAAACTTTTGCGTATAGAATCCTATCCAAACATAATCTCTAAATGTCCGAACTTTGATAAAGCAATTTTAGTCAAATATTTTTATTTTAAATGGAGACCTTAAAATGAAGCTTTCTATAATCTTAGGTACAAGACCAGAAATAATTAAAATGTCTCCTCTGATAAGAGAATGTGAAAAAAAGAATTTTGATTATTTTGTTCTGCACACAGGCCAGCATTATTCCTATGAGATGGATAAGGCTTTCTTCGATGATCTCGAACTGCCGAAACCGGCTTATAATCTCGATGCGGGTTCCGGAAGCCATGCAGAGCAAACAGGTAAAATCATGGAGGGTATCGAAAAAGTCCTTATTGAAGAAAAGCCCGATGTTGTTTTAGTTCAGGGTGATACAAATACTGTACTTGCAGGTGCACTTGCTGCTTCAAAATTACATATTAAAGTAGGGCATGTGGAAGCTGGACTGAGAAGTTATGACCGCAGCATGCCAGAAGAAATAAACCGAGTTGTAGCGGATCATATTTCGGACTATCTCTTTGCACCCACTGAGCTTTCAAGACAAAATCTGCTGAAAGAGGGTATTGATGAAAGTAAAATCTTTGTAACTGGCAATACAATTGTTGATGCCGTTTTGCAAAATTTAGAGATTTCTAACCAGAAAGTAGATGTTCTGAATGATCTGGGTTTGAAGTCTAAAGAATACTTCCTTCTAACCTCTCACAGAGCTGAAAACGTAGATAATCGGGAACAATTGGGCAAATTATTGAAAGGTATTTCCACGATTCAAAAAGAATATTCGCTACCTGTTGTTTTCCCTATACACCCGAGAACAGAAAAAAGAATCAAGGACTTTGGTCTTCCACTGGAAGGTATCAGGACTATAAAGCCTGCAGGTTTTCTGGAGTTCCTGCAGCTTGAAGCGAATGCCAGACTTGTATTCACTGATTCAGGAGGGGTTCAGGAAGAAACCTGCATTCTGGGGACACCCTGTGTAACGCTAAGAGATAATACTGAAAGGCCAGAAACATTGGAAGCTGGCTCTAATATCCTTGCAGGTGTTGAACCGGATCGTATAATTCAATCAGCTCTCAAAATGATGCACGAAAAAAGGAGCTGGGCCAATCCTTTTGGAGACGGAAGGGCTGCAGAAAAAATAATTGATACTCTGAGGACCGAATAATGGCATCTTCAGCAGAGAGTGTCCCACTGGATATTGTCTGTTTCTCTGATATTTTCTGGGACGCTCTCTGGCAGAGGCATCAGCAATTATTTACAAGATTCCCTTCTAACTGGAGAATTCTATTTATTGAGCCCACGTCAATTCCCGTTCTCCTTAAGCAACCTAAGCGGTTATTCACAAGGAAATTTCTAAATATAGAGATTGTTTCATTACCATCGATCCCCTTGATTGACAGATCAGAGAATTTACGGTGGATTAACGATTCTTTAGTCTCTTTCTGGCTTCGTTTCATATTAAAAAAGAAGAATATAAAAGAGCCTGTTCTTTTCTACTATGAGCCCAGATATTCGAGTTTAATCGGGAAGCTGCAGGAAAAAATGGTTGTCCTGGATTATATTGATGATAAACTTGCATTCTCTAATGTCCCGTCCTGGATGAAAAAGTATCTGGACAGTTTAATCGAGAAAGCAAATCTCATTTTCGTAGCTTCTTCACATTTACATAAATGTATCTTGGAGACTCGAAAGAATGATGTGTATCTGATTGGTAATGGAGTTGATGTAAACCATTTCAGGAAGGCAATGACAGATATCCCAACTCCTGACGATATAGCACACATAAAAAAACCGGTTATAGGATACGTGGGTGCTCTGAGTGACTGGGTAGACTTTGATATAATTAGAGCGATTGGAATGGAATATCCGGATTTTTCTGTTGTGCTGGTTGGGCCGGAATTCCCCAGTGTAAAAAACGAAATTGATTCCTTAAAGCAATATCCAAATATATTTATCCTTGGGGCAAAGCCTTATGAAGTGCTTCCGAATTACCTTAAAGCTTTTGATGTCTGTATAATCCCTTTTAAGATTAATGAGTTAACATTGAGTTCGAATCCCCTCAAATTTTATGAATATATTTCAAGTGGGAAAAATGTAATTTCGGTCAATTTACCTGAAGTAAAGCAGTTTGACCACGTAGTATATGTTGCAAATAATTTAGATGAATTCCTGCAGTTTATCCCTATTTCTCTCAATAAAGAAGTGAATGTTGAAGAAGTTCTTAAGATTACAGAAGAAAACTCATGGGACCGAAAGTCGGAAAAGATGATTAAGTTGATCATTGAAACAATTTTTAGAAATTATTGTTAATTCAAAACAAAGAATACAGCCCAATCATAACCATGATTATAATAGAACATACGAGGTAAGGGTTTTCCCCAATTTTTTTGTATGTGGGCAATGATGTATAGTGATTATTAAAGGCTTCTAGCTCTTCATCAGACTCAAAATACTTTTTAGCGCCAAAAAAACTTTTAGTTATTGAACAATTGACGCAAATCTTTGCTTTTCTTAGCCTTGTTACTTTAATATGTTTTTTGCAAGTGATAGAACCACAATATGTGCAATACCATCTATTTTTTTCGAGTTTGTGATTGCAAATTTGACAAATTTTTGCATCATTTCTTAATGTAATAAAGTCTCCAGCCGATTCTATAAACGATATAATATAGTTCTTTTGTTTAGCTTTGATGCTTAAAATCCATTCGGGATAATACAATGACCTGCAGTTATGGATAATGATGTCTTTTGGGCTTGGAGTGCATGTTTTATTATAAGTAACATTATTTTTTCCAGTATAGGTAACATCTTTTGTATGGGAATTAATAATCTCTGAAATTGCTCTATTTTTTAACTCATTTTCATTTTTTTGAAAATCTAATTTGTATTGTAAACAACTGCCTCTTTCAATTTCTTTCTCATTATGAACATTTTTTAAAAGAAAATTCGTAAATTCTTTTTTTAATTCATTGCCGGTCCTACCATCAATTATTAACTGTCCATCTCCTGATTCTTCATGTATAACTCCTACAGAGGTGGCGCACTGTGAATCTATATCATAATTGATATAATAAATTGGATGATATGTAATTTTTAAATCTTTAACTGAAACTTGATCTTTGTTTATATTATTGATATTGTTAAAGTTAGATTCTAATGTGTTTGTTTTAATAACTGATTCAGAAGAATAAGATATGCTCTTATTACTAAGTGCTTCTATAACACCATTTTTTAAATTTATACCTAAATCACATGCAATTTTTTTTAATTTTTTACCATCAATCAGTTCTAATACCAAATTGTCTGACTGTTTGTTTACTATTTGTACATAATCAACAGCAGAATCGGTAAAAGTGCTGGAAGATACAATATACCCTTTTTTCTTGCCAGAGTATTCTAAGGTAGATACAGCAGAATGTAATTTTTGAATTACAGGTCTTCCTATCCCAGTTTTATGATGCTTACACTCCACTACAACTTTTATCACTTCTCCAGAATAAGTGACTTCATCCATTGTAATATCTTTTCCACCA
>DUGS01000106.1:3816-3997 GCA_013331265.1 Methanosarcina sp. | reverse complement strand
AAGCCAGTTCCGGGCCAACTCCCGAGTAGTCAAGCCCTGCTGATATGGATTCGGATTCCAGGATCTGCCCGTTTTTGTCCTGCAGGACCTTTGTCCGGGCCCCATGCAGGATTCCTTCTTCTCCGGCGCAGAGAGAAGCTGAGTGAAGAGCTGCTTTTTCCGTACATTTCAGGGCTTTTCC
>DUGS01000106.1:3226-3641 GCA_013331265.1 Methanosarcina sp. | reverse complement strand
TTCCGTACATTTCAGGGCTTTTCCACCGGCTTCAACGGCAATCAGCCTGACATCTCTGTCTCCGATAAAAGGATGGAAAATCCCCATTGCATTGCTCCCACCGCCTGCACAGGCGATGATTGTATCCGGAAGCCTGCCTTCTTTTTCCATGGCCTGCTCCTTTACTTCACGCCCTATAACGCTCTGGAAGTCCCTTACTATCATAGGGTAGGGGTGGGGCCCCACAACCGAGCCTATCAGGTAATGCGTATTTCCGATGTTCGTAACCCAGTCCCTGAAAGCCTCATTGATTGCGTCCTTGAGGGTTTTTGAGCCGGTATGTACGGCTTTTACCTCGGTGCCCATGAGTTCCATTCTGTATGCGTTCATTTGCTGGCGTTTGACGTCTTTTGCCCCCATGTAGACAACAGTTTCA
>DUGS01000106.1:0-3162 GCA_013331265.1 Methanosarcina sp. | reverse complement strand
GCATCCTTAAGGGTTTTTGAACCGGATTCCACGGGTACTACTTCAGTGCCCATGAGTTCCATGCGGTAGGCGTTCATCTGCTGACGTTTGACATCCCTGGCCCCCATGTAGACAACAGTTTCAAACCCCAGGTTTGCCCCTGCCATGGCTGTCGCAGTCCCGTGCTGTCCTGCCCCTGTTTCGGCAATCAGCCTGGTTTTACCCATATATTTTGCAAGAAGGGCCTGCCCTATGGCATTGTTTAACTTGTGTGCTCCTCCGTGAACAAGGTCTTCCCTTTTGAGGTAAATCTTTGTCCCGTATTTCTTGCTCAGGTTCCGGGCAAAGAAAAGTGGAGTTTCCCTGCCCGCGAAGTCCTTGAGGTAGTGGTCAAGTTCTGCAAGGAATTCCGGGTCATTTTTGTACCTCTCATAGCCTTCTTCAAGCTCTTCTAAAGCCGGCATGAGGACTTCTGGCACATACTGCCCTCCAAATTTTCCGTACTTTCCTTTTACCTGTAATTCTGAAATTACCTGTAATTCTGAAATTGTAGTTCCTGCCAATTTGATTACTCCCTTATCTCTTGATTCTGGTTTCTTAATTCCTGATCTCTTTCGTTGTGATTTTGTGAAACAGAATTATTCCTTTAGTTTTTAAGTGAAAGCGGATTTTTCAACCCGATTTTCCAGGTTGAATACTCCTGAAAGTCAAAGAAAAGCAGTTATTAACGCCAGCAAAAGCTCTGGACGAATTCTTTAGTTTTCTCAAAAACTGAGCCACTTTCCATAAGTGCAGACCCTATGAGCACAGCGTCTGCCCCTGCCTGCATCACTCGCCTGACATCCCCGGAACTGTTCATCCCGCTCTCGCTTACAATGATATGGCTGGTCCCGTGGTCAAGGTCGTATTCCCGGATGAGGGGTGCAAGCTCTTCCGTGGTGCCCAGGTCGATATTAAGAGTCTCGAAATTCCGGTTGTTGATCCCTATTACTCTTGTACTGGTTTCCAGGGCAATCTCAAGTTCTTCCCTGCTGTGGACCTCAACCAGAGGCTCAAACCCTTTTTCAATGGCAAGCTCGACGAATGCTCCGAGTTCTTTTCCCAGGATGCCTGCAATCAGGAGCACGAGATCGCTACTCTCTTCTTCGAGCTGCACCCTGTCAATAATGAAGTCCTTCCTGAGGACAGGCAGGCATACAGTTTTCCTTACCTCTTTCAGGTTTTCGAGCGAGCCCCGAAACACCCCCGGCTCGGTAAGGACAGAAATTGCAACGGCTCCGGCGTCCTCCATATCCCAGGCTAGCTCAGCAGCCGCTGCCGGGGAAATTTCCCTGAAACTCTTTCCCGGGGACGCGGGCTTAACCTCTGCAATTACAGGCACCCGGCCTTCTGCCCGTGCAGCTGCCACAGCGGCAATAAAGTCCCTTTTCTGGAACTGCGGCTGCGGACCTTCTTTATGTGCATCGGACCCAAAAGCCTGTATCCGTGTCTTTGTTGTGTTCAGGATATGGAGGATTGAATGGTGCATTAATTATCACTGGTGTATAATTGTGTACAATAACGTCTAATAAAGTACTTGATATAAAAAGGTTTTGGATTAAGGTAAGAGTTTAAAAAGTGACCAATTTGAAGGCCGGGCTAGAAAATTCCTGACAACTAATTTTCGCGCAGAACGACTATACCTGGCCTGCAATTTTAGAAAAAAGGATATTACTATGCCCGAGGTTTAAGTAAATCTGGGAAATACCTCTTCGATCCCGAAAACCGTTTTTTAATCCGCAGATAAATATAAACGCCCCTGACAGGTTGTCTGACGGCCCTTCTCAAAACCCACATAACCTCAAAGTCCCTCTATTTAATTTCAGTCTCAAGCATTGTCATAAATCGTGACCATCGCCTTAGTTATCCTGTACATGTTTTCAAGTATAGGCGTTGTTGCTTCAGGTTGCCCTAGAGTTGCATTTGCAGCATCGAGCATGTCCTGAGGATATACGAGGCTTGCATTAAGGTCTGCAATAGAACCATCAAAGATATTCAAAGTGGAATTTGCATTACTCATGTTAGCAGGATCTTCCGCGACAACAATAGCTGAGTCCACAGCACCTATACCTGTAGCTGTTCCCTCTATTGCAGGATGCAGGAATGGATATTCTTTTGAGTGTTCATAAAGAGTTTCGTTTATAAGGTTCAGGTTGAGGTCAAGCATGCGGAGCATGGATTCAAGAAATTGGAATCCCAGATTCAGCTCATTCTCAACAACTTCTGTTTCATTATATGAAGCCGTTGAATTTTCTGTTAAATTTATTTCTCCTGTTTCATATTCAAGAATAATACGATCTCCCACAACCTTTTCGGCTGAAACCGGAAGCGCGGATAGAATGATTACGAGTCCTGCGGCTATCCACAGGCCCAAAAACTGGTATCTGTCCATAGCAACTAACTCCTTTGTCGTTTATCGGAACTTCTCGGAACTTAACGGAATTTAACGGAAATCAAACGAATTTAATAGAAATTAAATAAATCTGACAGAACTTAGTAAAACTTAATGAAAAAATCAATCGAAGATAAGCAATATTCTTTCCTATTAAAAAATAAACTAACTAGACTATATAAAAGCGAGGATTTATATGAAGTATTCAAGAAAGTAACGTAGATGAAGAAGCGCAATATAACGTAAAGTTTGTAAGGATTTTTCCCATTCACCAAAATTTATACAACTCTGGAGTGAAAGTTTAGAAAATAAAATCTCAAGTTGCACCATTAGAAAAGAAAGGCTCCAAATATCACACAAAAACTATATATATTTACAAAACATTTTATTATAATTTTAAAGGTATTTTTATTAAAACTAATAGCCATATATAGGGATTTAAACTCTTCTTATTAACCACTTTCCTCAAATACGCCATCAATAGAACACTCGGGCATGTAAAACCATAAACAATAATTAATACTTAAGACACTTTGTCTCACTGACTTTTGCCTCCTGAAATGCCCGAAGTCCACAACCACTTACCACCTGAAGCCCTCGCAAAGGACTGATAGCTATGGATACATAGCGCAACTTAGAAAAAATGAAAATTCTTGGTATCCCAAATTAGTCCTCCCGAAAGAAGTTTACTCTACAAGATAAATTAGTCCTCTTGAGCTCAGATCACTTTATAACCCTAATTTGACAGATCC
>DUGS01000161.1:896-2501 GCA_013331265.1 Methanosarcina sp. | reverse complement strand
CAGTAGTCCCCTCTTCAAATTCGACAAAAAAGCCAGCTACTTTTTCTTTGAATGGCGTTTTCGTATCAACTGGTACCTTTGTGTCAACTGGTGTTTTCATATCAGCTGATGCGTTTGCAAACAATCCCCAGAGTATTACAAGAGCTAGAAAAGCGATAAAAACAGCAATTTTCGTATTGATTTTGGTCATATCAGCCACCATAAAAAGATGAGGAGGTTTAACTCTTCACATACCTGGTGTTCAAATGAACATTCCAGAGCAAATTTGAACTCCACCAACCGTTTGTTTAACTGCTCATTTATTACATGAACTTACTTTGATAAATAATTAAAGGATAACTCGCAAAAATGGAAGTGAAGATGATTTTAAATTGGAATTTTCTGAAATATATACAATAACTAGAATGATATTTGGAGAAATTAACCATTAAATTGAAATAAGTTCACAAAGTTTAAAAAACCTCAATTTATCATTTCGCCTAACACCAGCACATAGCGGGCGCGATAGAAGCTTTCACATACAATATGCATTGACTTTTTCACTAACTTGGTCATCCGAAGAGTTAAGATATTTGAAAAACGTAAGCCTTTGACTTTACCTAAGCTCAGAGGTATCGGTTTAGCAATAGAAGGTTGGGTCGAGACTAATTGTTTTTAAGAAGGCTTTTCAGATCCAGCCGTTGGATTCAAGAAACTCGATAGCTTCTACAGCCCCATCCCCAAACGATGCGTCTGTCACGTAGTTGGCAGCTTCTTTTATTATTTCATCCCCGTTTGCAACGGCAATCCCAAAGCCTGCAGCCTCAAACATTTCTACGTCGTTTGCTGAGTCTCCTATTGCCACGAAGTCTTCAGCTTCAAGGCCCATCATTCCTGCAAGCTTCTGGAGCCCGATTCCTTTGTTGATTCTGACGCTTTTGATATGGATTGCGTATTTGGTATCGACAAGTTCGATATCGAAGGGCTGGGTTTTCAGGAGGGCTCGGGCTTTTTCGAGGTTAAAGTCCCGCCGGAGAGCAATCTCGGTTTTTCGGTAGAAGGGGTCAAGTTTTGTGAGCTTGAAATGCTCGGAGAGGAAAGAAAAAGCTTTTTCACATTCTTCCAGGCTTTCTTCAAAGGTGCCCTGCAAATCGAAGCGGACAGTAACAGCTCCCCCGTTTTCAGCAATTACCGCCCCTTCAAGGCCGATAAGCCTTGAGGCTGTCCTTGCATAACATAGAATATTTCCTGTAGCAAGGACTACCGGAACTTTAAGGGAACGCATTTTTTTGACGGCGCCCAGATGGAGTTCTCTTTTCTCGCAGGTAATTGTCCCGTCAATGTCAACGACAAGAGCTTTGAATTTCATTAAAAAAATATAGGAACGGGGGAATAAAATGCTTCCCCCATTAACTGGCGTATAAAACATCTACTCGCGTTTATATTCAGTCAGGTTTGGTTTTCAAAGACTTACTGGGTTACTACTGTATCTGGAGTATCTTATCTTTAACAGGGCTGTTGTCACACATTTATTTTGTTCTTAAGTAACCTTAGCCATACAATACTCAGAGTTCCCACAACAAACACGATCAGCAAGTCACTACCGTGCAGCAGTGAGAAACGGAA
>DUGS01000161.1:563-719 GCA_013331265.1 Methanosarcina sp. | reverse complement strand
TGCAGCAGTGAGAAACGGAACAGGCTCCTTAAGGCTGGCACATACAGAACTAGAAGTAAACCAGAAAGCGCTCCTACAAGCACATACCTCAGGGCTTTGTTTTCCGAAGATAATGTTTTGATCAAGCTCTGCGACCAGGAAAGATTTGCCACAATT
>DUGS01000161.1:0-385 GCA_013331265.1 Methanosarcina sp. | reverse complement strand
TAAAGTAAGATTGGAAATTACCAGGGTAGCGAATGTAAGCGTGCGCGCATCTACTTCACCCTTGCCCGTATACAATGCGTACAGGAAAACGGCGATCACTCCTATAAGCATGCTTACGCCCTGCACCATGCTCAAAGCCAGGTTTTTTCTTCCGAACATTCTTTCCTGCAAATTTCGAGGCGGCCTGTTCATTATGTTTTTCTCCTCAGGTTCAGCTTCGAAAACAGTCGAACAGGCAGGGTCTATTATCAGTTCAAGGAAAGCTATGTGCGCAGGCAAAAGGATGAGAGGCAGCTTAAATAATATGGGAAAGACTGCAAGCCCTGCAATAGGCATGTGAACTGAAAATATGTAACTGATCGCTTTCTTGAGGTTATCGAAAATC
>DUGS01000194.1 GCA_013331265.1 Methanosarcina sp. | reverse complement strand
GGGAAGTTCAGTGGGAGAATTCAAAAAAGCCCAGAAAGAATCCGAAAAGAGCCTTAAAGAATTTGAAAAATCATTAAATGAGCCCACAGCCCCAACCAGGACGAAGGTGCAGGAAACAGCTGAAAAACTCGGGATTAACATAAAAGGCAAAACCGACGACCAGCTTCTTGAAGAAATCCAGAAGAATGCCGAGAGGCCAAAAGAAGTTTCAGAACCATGAAAAAGTCTGAAGTATAAGCTTTTCTTTTCACCTTATTTTTTGTTCTTTCTATTTTGCTGAAGTTTTTATTCTTTAGAGTTTCATATTTTTATATATGTTGAGTTTATTTTTTATCGAAAACATTTTTGAGGACTCATTTTCTATAATCGTATTCTATAAAATAGAAAAATCAGGTTAGAGCTGTAAAAAGGAGGTCTTTTCTGGTAGAAATGATCAGTGAAGTTGACAGAGACGATAATTTTCTTGGCCTGCGCGCCAGGGACGAGTTTTACTCGGGGAACCACATCCACAGGGCTTCCCAGCTTATTCTTCTGGACCCGGAAAACAGGATGCTCCTTCAGAAACGTTCGCCTGGAAAATATTGGTTTCCGAACCTCTATACCTATTCAGTAAGCGGCACTGTTGCAGATGAGTCCTACGAAGCCTGTATTGCGCGGGAGATGCTTGAGGAAATAGGAATCTCAGTCCCTTTCAGGAGATTGTTTAAAATCCCCTGCATCCTGGAAAACAAAGGAGCCTACCATACGATATTTTTAGGCCGGTGTTCGGAAGAGACTGCAGACCTTATCCGGTATGACCCGGAAGAAGCTGTTTCCATTGAGTGGGTGGAGCTCGAAGAACTGCACAGGGCTGTTAAAACCGAACCTGGCAAATACACTCCTTCCCTGAGGGCGGGGATAATAAAAATCTTTGAAGAAGGGCGCGAAAACTATCATTTATAAACACCAGGGGCACAACCTGCCATACCCTCCTGGTTTTATCTGTGGCCCACACCTTCGCATGAATACCTCTCAAAACTCAGTTTCGTCCAGTATCTTTTTTGAACCCGTGTATTCTCCGACAACAGGTATATTTTCGCCACAGACCGGGCAGGTCTTTTCAGGAGTTATTTCATATTTTACTACATCGAAATAACCTCGAGAGATCAACGTTTTGCCGCAGTTCGGGCAGAAGGTATTGTTGTATTCCTGCCCAGGGACATTCCCTACATAAACATACTTCATCCCTTCTTCAGTTGCGATCTTGTGGGCGGCCACGAGAGTCTCTACAGGTGTAGGATAGAGATCCTGCATCCTGTACTGGGGGTGGAAGCGCGTAAAGTGAAGGGGAGTATCCGGGCCGAGGTTTTTGTATACCCATTTCGAAAGTTCCCTGAGCTCTTCAGGCGAATCGTTGTGTTCCGGGATAATCAGGTTTGTAATCTCCAAATGTATCCCGAGCTCCTTTGCAAGCCGGGACGCCTCAAGTACCGGGCCCAGTTTTGCACTGGCAACGTCGTGATAAAACTTTTCAGTGAAAGCCTTGATATCAATATTGGCGGCGTCCAGATAAGGAGCGATGTGCCTCAGAGCTTCAGGAGTCATGTACCCATTTGTTACATAAACCGTGCCAAGTCCGGCTTCTTTTGCCAGTTTTGCACTCTCATAGGTATATTCATGCCAGATTGTGGGCTCATTATATGTCCAGGCAATGGACTTCGAGCCTGAGTAAAGTGCTCTCTCCACGAGTTCTTCCGGAAGGATATCTTTTGTATATGAGTCTTCCAGGTGGACCTGGGATATAGACCAGTTCTGGCAGTGTTTACAACGGAAATTGCAGCCTATAGACCCGACCGAGTAAGCATAAGATCCCGGATAAAAATGGTAAAGCGGCTTTTTTTCGATAGGGTCGACAGCTTCGCTCGAAACAGTGCCGTAAATAAGAGAATAAAGGTCTCCTTCCCTGTTTTCCCGGACTCCGCAAAAGCCCCTCTTCCCAGAGGCGATTTTGCACCTGTGAGCGCAGAGCCCGCAATGTACTTTATTGTCTCCAATTTTCTCATAGAACATGGCTTCTTTTATCACAACAATCCCCAGTTAGTGAATTGTTTTTTTGGGTAATAACGGTTACTGTTAGAGATTTCTCCAGCCCGGTACAGGAAAACAGGCTGGCTTCAGCCTCTCCGCAGCAGAAAAAGGCAGGGAAGATTTATTTTATTTACCCTGCAAAACTCAGTCTACTTTCCATGCAAAAACAATCCTCGACCCGTCTTTCATGTCAAAGGCGCGGAAGACTTCAAGCCCGTAGTTGCCAAGCATCTCTATGTATTCGTTAAAGGGGACGCTGTTTTCAAAACTGTAGCCTGAACTTCCTTTTTTCACATCTTCAAAGGTCCAGAGGTTCCAGTCAAGGCTGAGGAGAGGGCTGGACTTCATATTCTCATCAGGGACCTGCCTGGTTACAAAAACTCCTCCGGGCTTTAAGGCTCCGGCAATCTTGGGGATAAGGGAAGGAACTTTTCCTCCGGGGTTAAAGGAAGAGAAAATAAGGTCGTACTCGTGTCCGATTTCATCTTTAAAAAAGTCTCCCGGAATAATATCGACTCTTGAAGACCCATATTTATCTATGAAATACCTTGTTTCTTTAGTAACAGGGGG
>DUGS01000077.1:849-22431 GCA_013331265.1 Methanosarcina sp. | reverse complement strand
TTTATCAATAGGCTGAATAGTTACGAATTGTTACTATTAAGGGGATGGCTGATGGGGAACAGAGAAATAAAACCTGCACCCTCGGAACCTGGACATGCTTCTGTGAACCTGTAGAGTAAAGGATACTGTGATTAACACAGGAAGCCAGAAGTCTTTAGTTTTGAGATTATCAAAAAATAACCTGTTGCTCTTGAAATAGGCTATCAGCATAAGACTTTGCACATAAAACAGAGAAGAGCCTATAAAAGACAATAAATGGATAATACAGAAGGAGTTGAGGTGTATGGGAATAGCTGAAGAAACGAAAGTTGTGAAGAACATGACTTTTGTGCCGGCAACCGAAATAAAAGGATCTAAGGTCCTCACTGTTAAAGACGAAGAACTCGGAAAGATTGAAGAAGTCATGATTGACTCTGAATGGGGAAAAATAGCATACGTAGTACTTGCTTGTGATTGTTTTCTTGGTATGAGCTGTAAATTATTTGCAGTTCCATGGGGAGCTCTAAAAGCAAGCCGAGGCGCTTATATCCTTAAAGTGGATAAAAGGGTATTCGAAGAGTCAGAAGGCCTGGACGATGATGTGTGGACTTTAACCCATAACGATTTGGCCAAAGTGTATGAACAGTTTAAACTTCCTCTTTACTGGGAAATTTAAGCTGGAAAAATTGCACGACAGAAAAAGGACAAAAATAAGAAAAGTAAAAAAGAAAGTCCTTAAAGGCTGTCTGAAGAGACTGCCTGAGAGGATCTTTCAGTCTCACTGAAATCATTAAGACGGGTCTGTTTTTTTCTGCATTTCTCGCCCGGGATTTCTACAGGATACTCACCTGTAAGGCAACCGACACACATGTCGTTCTTATCACACCCAAGAGCCCTCATAAGACCATCGATGCTGAGATACCCGAGAGAATCAGCGCTTATGAGCTCTTTAACCTCTTTTACAGTTTTGTATGAGGCGATAAGTTCTTGCCTGGTTGCCATATCGATTCCGAGATAGCAGGGAGCAATAATTGCCGGGCTTCCGACTCTTGCATGGACCTCTGAAGCGCCTACCTTCCTGACCATATCTATGATACGCCTTGAGGTTGTGCCGCGGACAATGCTGTCGTCTACAAGGACTACACGTTTGCCTTTTATGTTTTCCTGAATGGCGTTCATTTTAAGTCGGACTGCAGTTTCACGCAAGTCCTGTCCAGGGAGAATGAAGGTACGCCCTATATAACGGTTCTTCATAAGCCCTTCCAGGTACATGGTACCGGATTCCCTTGCATAGCCTATTGCAGACGTGATTCCCGAGTCCGGGACAGGAGAAACGATATCTGCGTCTACCGGGTGTTCATGGGCAAGTTCCCTTCCTATCCTTTCCCTGACCTTGTAGACCAGCTTGCCGTCTATGACAGAGTCAGGCCTTGCAAAGTAAATGAACTCAAAAACACAATGTGCCGGATGGGGCTCGTTTGTAATCTGGTGGCTTTCAAAACCTGAGCCTGTAAAGGCCATGACCTCACCGGGTCTGACATCCCTGATAAGAGTTCCGTTCAGGGTGTCGATGGCCACGCTCTCGGAAAAGACTCCATATCCGCCGTCAACTTCTCCAAAACAGAGTGGTTTGAAACCAAGGGGATCCCTGACAGCGTAAATAGTGCCGTTAATAAAGATAACAAGAGAGTAAGAACCAACAAGCTTGCGCATTACATTCCTGATAGACTCAATAGGATTGTGTTTTATCAGTTGTTTTACAAGCAGATGACCTATAACCTCGGTATCGGAATCGCTGATGAAAATCCTGCCTTCGTTTTCCAGCTCGTCTTTAAGTTCTCTGGCATTTACCAGGTTCCCATTGTGGGCGATAGCAACTGTTCCACCCTTGAAGTTCAGAACAAAAGGCTGACAGTTTTCAATCTTTGACCCACCAGTTGTAGAATAGCGGACATGCCCTACTCCTGCATTACCAACCAGACGCCCAAGAGAATCCTTATTGTATACATCAGGTACAAGCCCCATTCCCTTGATAGAGAGAGGACGTGCGCCATTGTGCACCATTATACCTGTTGATTCCTGTCCTCTGTGCTGGAGGGCATAAAGGGCATAATAAAGCTTGAATGCGACAGCATTTGACTTGGGTCTGTCTTCAGGGAGGATTATGCCTGCAACCCCGCATTCTTCTTTCAATCTTGACCTCCGATACAGGTAAAAAATAGAGAAAATTTAGCAGGCAGGTTTAATACTTGCACTTTGCCTGCCATTTGTAAGTTCTTATGCGGGATGTTTTTCCAAAGCCGCATGAAGTACACTGTTTTGTATGCACGTTGAATGAAACACTGCCGCAACGCCTGCATTTGGCGTGGGTGCGCCTCTGCCGTTTTCCCATTGATGCCGTACCTTTACTCATTCCTAATTCTCCTGATAGAAATCAATTTAGCATGTAATATTGATAATTCGAAGCGATTTCGTTTTTCTGAATTCGTCTCAGCCATACAGGTTCTCTGCTCACCGAGGCTAACGATAATAGACGAAGTGCTTGATATAGATTACGGAGATACGTATACAACGTTGTCACCGCGAATTACGACACTGCTGAATTTACTTACGACTTCTCCTTCTCTTAATTCTTCAGCATTGTCAAGCACGAGGTTCATGTGAATATCGTATCCTTTCAGCTCGCCCCTAAACTCACGTGCGCCTTTCAATCTAACGATTACAGGTGTGTCCAGTGCGTTGTTCAAAATATCCAGAGGTCGGTTTGCCATCCTTACAATCCCCTTAAAACATTATAAACCAAATCATTATCTATATCAATATAAATAGTTAATCCAGACTTAAACTGATCGCCGCGCTTAAGTATTTGATTATTTGCATCAAAGTCGTAAATACAATATATAAATGTATCGAAGAAATGTCTCCATTTAAGTATTCAATATATAAATGAATGCAAAATATAAAAAAATGCCTTTTGGAAAAAGTAAATACTATTGAAATATTTTGTCATCCTGGCATCCAGAAACACTTAATAAAAGATTTAGAATATAGCCCTTGAAAAAATCAGGATATCCCAGTATATCAAGTCATAAAGAGATGGAATCAAAGAGAGGAATATAATGACAGGAAAGCCCACAATGCTTAAAACCCCTATTGTAATGACTATTGCAGGTTCGGATTCAGGAGGAGGAGCCGGAATTGCTGCGGATCTTAAGACTTTTGCAGCATTTGGAGTCCACGGAACCTGCGCCATTACTTCCGTAACTGCCCAGAATACTAAAGGGGTTCTTAAGGCATTTGACCTTGCCCCTGAAGCTGTTGCAAGCCAGATCGAAGCTGTCTGTACGGATATGGATATAAAGTGGGCAAAGACCGGAATGCTTGCCTCTTCAGAGATAGTAAAAGAGGTGGCAAAGCAGGTAAAAAAATACAGGCTTTCCCCTGTGCTTGACCCTGTAATGGCTGCTGAAGCCGGGGGCGACCTCCTTCGAAAAGAAGCCCTTTCAGCCCTTATCGAAGAACTATTGCCTCTCTGTAAGGTTACAACTCCAAATGCCTCAGAAGCAGGTGCACTTGCAGGGATCCCGGTCAAAACTCATGAAGATGCAAAACTTGCGGCAAGGAAAATTGCAGACCTTGGAGTCGAAGCCGTAATTGTTACAGGAGGGCATATTGATGCAACTGACCTCCTCTACGAGTCAGGTTCCGGTACCTTTACCCGCGTCCCAGGCACTTTTGTTAAAGGAGGGACGCATGGTTCAGGCTGTACTTATTCTGCATCAATTGCTGCCTGCCTTGCCTGGGGTGACAGCCTGGAAACCGCTGCAAGGAAGGCAAAGGCATTTGTGGAGCAGGCAATTGTTAGGAGCGTGCCTGTAGGAAAGGGGGTCGGCCCTGTAAATCCTCTGGGAAAGACCCTTGAAGAAAAAGAGCGATACCTGGCTTTGAAGGACGTAAAAGAAGCAGTTTCAATACTTGAAGACAGCCCTGAATTTGCAAGACTCATTCCCGAGGTTGGCTGTAACATAGGAATGGCGATCCCGGGAGCCAGAACTTATGAAGACATAGCGGCTGTGGAAGGCAGAATAGTCAGGTACAGAGGAAAAGCCAATCCTGTAGGCTGTGTTAATTTTGGAGCCAGCAGACACGTAGCAAGGGTTGTTTTTGCAGCTCTCCGTGAGAAGCCTGACATTAAAGCTGCTATTAATGTAAAATACTCGGAAGAAATCCTTGAAGCCTGCAAAGAAATGGGGCTTGGCATCTCCTTTTTTGATAGGGAAAAAGAGCCTGAAAATGTCAGCACCATGGACTGGGGGACTTCGGAGGCGATCAAAGAGTACGGAGGAGTGCCTGAAGTAATTTATGATAAAGGAGGAGCAGGAAAAGAACCCATGGTCAGACTTCTCGGTAAAGAGGCTTCAGAAATCGCAAGAGTTGCAGTGGAACTTGCCCGAAAGGTGAAATAACAGGTATCCTCTCCAAATTGGAACAGGATATTGATTTCAATTTTCCGTTTTCTTATCCTTGCTTTCTTTTAATTCCCATACTTCCCAGTTTCAGCAATTGTTTTGACATATAAAGTATAATCATAGTGCATATAGTCCAGATTTGAGATATAGGTAACTGTTATATACACCAAAGTACATTTTTGTACAGAAACGATGTGTTGGAGATTTTCATGGAGCAGACAAAGATTATCCTTGACGAAAATGAGATGCCGAAGAAATGGTACAATGTACTTTCCGACCTTCCGTCTCCAATAGACCCACCTCTGGACCCCAGGACCTGTCAGCCTATAAGCCCGGATGCTCTCGAGCCTATTTTCCCAAAAGCACTGATCAGGCAGGAAATGAGCAGTGACAGGTATATTGATATCCCCGAGGAAGTGCTAGACGTTTACAGGCTATGGAGACCAAGCCCTCTCTTCAGAGCTCACCAGCTGGAAAAGGTCCTCAAGACCCCTGCAAAAATATATTATAAGTACGAAGGAGTTAGCCCTGCAGGCAGCCACAAAACAAATACCTCCATTGCCCAGGCCTACTACAACATGAAAGAAGGCACAGAAAGGCTCACAACCGAAACAGGGGCAGGGCAGTGGGGAAGTGCACTTTCTCTTGCCTGCAACTACTTTGACCTTGAATGCAAGGTCTATATGGTCCGTTCCAGTTATTACCAGAAACCTTACAGAAAATCCCTTATGACCCTCTGGGGAGGAAATGTCGTGCCATCCCCAAGCCCGGATACGGAGTTCGGAAGAAAGATCCTGCAGGAGCAGCCTGACACCCCCGGGAGCCTGGGAATTGCGATCAGTGAGGCTGTAGAGGATGCAATAGCCCACGAAAACACAAAGTATTCCCTTGGGAGCGTCCTTAACCACGTTGTGCTCCACCAGACAGTGATAGGGGCTGAATGTAAGAAACAGCTCGAACAGGTCGAGGAGTACCCTGATGTGGTTATCGGGTGCTGTGGCGGAGGAAGCAACCTCGGAGGAATCGGGCTTGAATTCATAAAAGATAGGCTCGAAGGAAAGCACAGTGCAAGAGTGGTCGCAGTCGAACCCTCAGCCTGCCCTTCCCTGACAAAAGGAGAATACAGGTACGACTTCGGGGACACTGCCGAGATGACACCTCTTCTTAAGATGTACACCCTCGGACACAAGCATGTCCCCCCTGCCATCCATGCAGGAGGGCTCCGCTATCACGGTGACTCTCCAATCATAAGCAAACTCTGCTCCGAAGGGCTTATGGAAGCTGTTTCATATGGTCAAAAAGAGGTTTTTGATGCGGCTGTCCAGTTTGCCAGGACTGAAGGAATAGTGCCTGCACCTGAATCTTCCCATGCTATCCGCTGTGCGATTGATGAAGCCCTTGCGACCAAAAAGACAGGGGAAGAAAAAGTTATTCTCTTCAACCTTAGCGGACACGGGCACTTTGACATGGCCTCCTATGACAGATATTTCAGTGGAGAACTCGACCGATCTGAATAAAAATTATTTCGCTTACACCATTCAAAGTTTAATCTGTAGAAAGTTTCTACAGAACTTTATACTTTAAGTTCAGATCAAAGTATATCTGACCTATTGAGCCTTTTAAGCTTCTACCAGCAAAATTGATAACGTAACTTTGAAGAGATGATGGATTCGTCCCGCGAGAAAATCGCGGGGATTATCCTTTGCTCTCCTAAAGAGTATAGAATAGGGATGCCTTCAGGCATCTTCATATTTAAAAAAGTTTAGAGATATTATAACTCAAGAGGTTTTTTGTTAAGGATATAAAGGATCATCTTATGGTTGAGTTTGCTTTCTTTGCTCATTTTCTCTGCAATTTTGTCGTTTTGGATTCCTTCTACTTTCATATTTCTTATTTTATTCATTACTGAAGGAGGAACGGTGTAATATTCATTTATGTCTTTTCTGTGACCCCAAACATCTCCTTCAATCAGCTGAATTTTCTGCATTTCTAAAAACATCTGCATAGACTTCGAAATGGTCCGTTGATAGGAATTTGGAAGCTGGACTATTTCGAGCTTGGGACATGTTTCAACAAGCAGAAGAATATCTTTATTCGAAGGCCTGAACGCAAGATGAATTACCTTTTCGTTCGGGTTTAAGGAGAGAATTTCATCTCTTGAACTTACAACTCGTATTTTCATACAATTCCCCCATACCCTAATAAGTATTGAATAAAGTTAATTATACTACAATATTTAAATATTTTTCTGTGTTTTCATGAAAATTTAATTCAACCAGTAGTAGAAGAATATTTGAAAAAAGAGATATGTAGAAGTAAAGTTATAAATTGTTAAGTAAATAAACATAATTTGGAGATTTGAACTTGATATTAATTTTTAGATTAATAATATAAATATAAAAAATAAGTTTTAAGATAAATCTCAGTTTCTTCAGTAGGCCACACAGGAGTTACCGTTGAAAAAAACATAGGAAAAAATTAGAGAAAACTGATCAGAGACAGAAATTCCAGACCTGGAATCTTGTCCAGAAAATAAAGTATCAAAATAGATAGAAAACTTTTTAAGACCAGGTCTTAAAAAGTTGACTGCCCCTTCAGCAAATTATCCTTATGGATTAGAATAAACCAGACTTGTCCCGAAAAGCAATGAAAAGGCATAAATTTGCTTCAGGACAGTTCTGTGCCTTTTCTGCTAAGGATGTAGAGAATCATATCCGAATTCAGCTTACTCTCTCTTGACAGCTTTTCAGCGATCATTTCATTTGAGAACCGATCGGCTTTTAATTCCTGAATTTTCTCCAGGACATTCTGAGAGACATTGTAGTATTCGTTTATGTCCTTCCTGTGGCCCCATACATCCCCTTCCAGGAGATTTATCTTCTGCATTTCCAGGAACATCTCTATTGACTTTGAAACAGTCCTCCTGTAAGATTTAGGAAGCTGTATTGCTTCTATTTTAGGACATGTTTCAGCAAGCATGAATACATCCTTGTTAGACGGCCTGAAAGCAAGGTGGATAACCTTCTCATTAGGATTCAGGGTAGGAATTTCCTCACGTGAACTAACCACTCTGATTTTCATATTTATCCCCCACTCTTTATTTAAGATTAAATCTATATTTACTTAAAAATCAAATTTTGTTTATGCATTTACATTTTATATACATATCGACTAGCAGAAATATTATTTAGAGGGTCTGTACCCGAACCGAGTCCTGATAGCGTCAGCATGTGCCTGTAGACCTTCTTCCTCAGCTAATGCGATTACAGTTTCTTTCAGACTTTCGAGCCCAGTCTTGCTGATTTTCTGGATACTTGAATATTTAAGGAAGTGATTGATGTTCAGCCCGGAATAAAGCTTCGCATACCCTGCTGTGGGGAGCACGTGGTTGGTACCGGAGGCATAATCTCCAACCGGGACAGGAGCATAGTTCCCTACAAATATAGATCCGGCATTTTTAATCCTGTCAAGCACGAAATCGGAATCTTCTACCATAATCTCAAGGTGCTCAGGAGCAAATTTATTGCTAAAGTCAATGCACTGATCAAGAGAGTCTGCTGTCAGAACTGCTGCATTTTCAAGAGAAATTTTTACAATTTCACTTCTTGTAGTATTTTCAGCCTGAATAAGTACCTCGTGCTTCACAGCCTCTGCAAGAGTTTCCGAAGTTGTTACAAGCACAGAGACTGCATTCGGGTCATGTTCTGCCTGGGCTATAATATCCGAAGCAGCCATGGCAGCATCTGCAGAATCATCTGCTATGATAAGTACTTCACTCGGACCTGCCGGAAAGTCGATCTCAGCAATGTCCCTTACCTGCATTTTGGCAGAAGTCACAAAAACATTTCCAGGACCAACGATTTTGTCTATCTTCGGGACAGTTTCGGTCCCGTAAGCCATTGCTCCTATTGCCTGCACGCCTCCGAGCTTGAAGACTTTATCCGCCCCTGCAACCTTCGCAGCAGCAAGAGTAAGTGGGTGTACAGAGCCGTCAGCTCTTGGAGGAGTGCACACGATAACCTGTTCGACTCCTGCGACCCTTGCAGGAATTACCGTCATCAGCACAGTCGACGGATAGGAAGCCCTCCCTCCTGGAGCATAAGCTCCCACACTTTCAAGAGGCGTTGCCTTCTGCCCAAGGACGATGCCTGGATGAAGTTCCATAAACCATGTAGTCTCAGGCATCTGCGCCCTGTGGAAAGCCCGGATATTTTCAGCTGCGATTTTAAGGTGTTCAAGCAGTTCCGAACCGATTACTGAAAGAGCTTCTTCAAACTCTTCCTCGCTTACTTCAAAAGTGGCAAGCTCGACTTTATCAAATTTCTTTGTATACTCTCTGAGAGCTGCATCCCCTTTCACACGCACATCAGAAAGTACGGAGGAAACAGTTTCCCCCACATCTGCAAGCCCGGACCCCCGGGAAATTAACCTCTGCATTTCAGCGTCCGAAACATCCGATAATTTTTTAACTAACATTATAACCATCTCTGAGATTACCTGGTAAAACCTGATTAAACTGATCCCGAAAAGTTCGGAATAAGTCTGGTATAAACTTAGAATCTGATAATAATCTGATATAATCTGATATAATCTGCTCTCATTAAATCCCTGATCTCATTTAATATTTTACCCTGCTCCGCAGAAATGAACCGAAAAGTAAGAAAATAATGCTTATGCAGAAAAGAGCTGATCTCAAGAAAAATGAAAGTACTTAAAAGCACTTTCATGCCAGGAAAAAAAGAATGGTTATATGATGGAGCTAAAAGGAAAAGGTAAATTGCATAAAAAGCCAAGAACCAAATCCGCAATAACCAGTACTATTAAAGTGAACTACCGCTAAGCTAAAGACTTACCGGCTTCTTGGTTCATCCCTCCCTCTAACGAGGACAAGTCACGCAAGCCCTACCCGCAGTTCCTGCGGTGAGAAATTATTTAACTCCAAAAGTTTGCCCTGTTAACCCACTTGCTTGGTTTTCGCATTGGGGTGTCAGCAATATAAGACAGGTTTAAAAGATTAAATAGCTTAGCAGAATCAATAATGGTTTAATGTTTAGACGTTGACGCCATTCATTTTTAACTTCTTTTTATTTATTTTAGCGTCAATCTTCGTGCTCTTTTTCTGCTTTTTGGGCAGGGCCGCCAGACAAGCTGGCGGAGGCTTTTGTATTTAACTATGAATTTAAAACCCTTTTCGGGGTTAAAGATGAGTGTTACCTCAAGCCAGAGCACATTTCTCCAGTGTTTTCTCTATCTTAACCGCGAAACTGCTTCGAATCTATTAATTTTGATTTTACTGCCGGCCGGCCCTACCCAACGAAGTGCAGTAAGAAAAAACGAGAAATTATCTATTCGAGTTCCGGAATAGACAAAGCAGTTAATCCAGAACCGCAAAGAATTAAAAAATAAAAATGAGAGATCAAAAGATCAACGATCAAAAGGAAGAAGTTAAAAATCACTGATTGTCCTCTGCCCTTCAGGAAAAACTTTTTCAATAGGCTCAATATCAGAGACTTCAGGCACTGCCTCTCTTCTTCCGATCTGCTTGAAGATCCTTTCAGCAATCTTAGGCCCTACAAGCGCAGCTATCTGTTTAGGAGAAGCACACGCAAGGTCTGCTGTGGATTTAAAGCCTGCATCATAAAGTTTCCTCGCCCTTACACGCCCTACGCTTCTGATATCAAGCAGGTCCATCAGCTCAGGACCGGCACCGTATTTGATCCGCTTTTCAAGTTCTGCGGCTTCTTTTGCCCCTCTTAGCTCAAGAAGCCTTGCAAGCTGGGATGTCACATGCATAATCCACTCGGCAATATCTGCAGTTGCATGGATATCACCTTCCCCTATGTTGAATTTTAAACAGATCTCATTTTCAGACTTTTCGTAGATCCAGTCCATCAGCAGGAGAGATGTCTTTACCTCACTCAGGAACCACTCGTATTCGGCAATATTGAAGGGGCTTGGGACCTTTGAGAACTCGCCTACGTGAGCCATTACGTAATCGTTGACCTCCTGGTAGTCCTGGCTCCGCATATACATGAGGCGCATATCCGGCGTGCTGCAAATAAGGTGCAACAGGGTAAGCTCGGTAAGGGTCCCGGCTTCCCTTAAGCCCTTTGCAATAAGGGCTGCAGAGAGAGGGTCAATATAGAGCCGCGAGACAAGTTTTCCAAAAACCGTGGGAATAAGGGCGTCCGGGTCTTTTTCAAGCATCCCTTCCTGCCGCAAAAAGTTAAGGCATTCGTCCACAACCATGGAGAGCCCGAAATTTGAATACTGGAACGCGAAAAAGGTTGCTTCAAGAAAGTCCATGAGCCCTTCTCTTGTCCGGGCAAACCCGTTTGATATAGTTGAAAGCACATGTGTCCGGAGAGCATTTTCCGTCCCCAGCTTGGACCAGATATCTTCGGCTCCGGCTTCAATATATTTCTCAAAAAGGAAAACGAGTTCCTCGTAGGACTTTGCAAGCAGGACAGCTTCTCCGTATGGGTCAAGCCTTGGCCTACCTGCTCTTCCTGCCATCTGCTTGTATTCGAGTACAGGGATCGGCTGCATGCCTGATTCAGAAGAATAACGCCTGTAGCTCCTTATAATCACACGCCTGGCAGGCAGGTTCAGCCCTGCTGCAAGGGTAGGGGTGCTTGAGATGAGTTTTATCTGCCCTTTCCGGAAGCCGGTTTCTACAAGTTCCCGGAGAGGCGTTGTAAGGCCTGCGTGATGAAAGGCAGTCCCTGAACGGACACAGTTCGCAAGAACTGATGAAACATCGGTTTCACTGCTTTCCATTATCTCGTCTGCAATGCCTGCAAGGGCTTTCCTGTCTTCATTAGAAAGAGTCTTTTTTACTGCGGATACGGCTTTTTTTGCAAAACCCATGCAGTTTTTCCTGCTGCTTTCGAAAACAAGGCACTGCCCGCCTTCCTTTATAGTATCGAGCACAAGGTTTATGGCTTCGTCTTTTGTGGGCTGCTCAACAGGCTTCTCTTTATCTTTGCAGAAAAAAGTTCCGTTAAAAAATACCCCTTCCATGAGGTCGGTGGGCCTCCATTCGCTTACCACAAGTCCGGCATCAAGCCAGGATGCAAGCTCATCGGCATTTCCTACTGTTGCCGAAAGTGCAAGGACCTGGCAGGAAGGGTTCATTTTCCGAAGCTTTGCAAGGGTGACTTCAAGTGTGGGACCCCTGTCTGGAGAATCGATAAGGTGGACTTCATCTGCCACAACAACCGATATTTCCTGCATCCAGGCAGTTTCGTTCCTGAGCAGAGAATCGGTTTTTTCCGAAGTGGCGACAATAATATCATTTATGCCGAGCCCATCGTCCCGCTGGTCGTAATCCCCTGTTGAGATCCCGACTCTGATGCCCATTTCGGAAAACTCCTTGAACCGCCTGAACTTTTCGGAAGCCAGAGCTCTCAGGGGCACTATATAGAGTGCTTTTCCTCCTGCAAGTACGGACTTCAACATCGCAAGCTCTGCAAGCAGAGTCTTTCCAGAAGCCGTAGGGATTGCAGCAAGCAGGTTTTTTCCTTCAAGCAGGCCTTTTTCAACAGCTTCTGCCTGGGGGGGATAAAGTTCAAGGATCCCGGAATTTTCGTAAAAGCGCTTTACTTCATCGGGCAGGTCGAGACTTTCTATCTTCATTGAAAAACAAAACCTCACACATAAGATAAAAAACTATTTTGAAACCGCAATGCCAGTGTAAGAACTACTTCCATGAAAAAGGTTGAGGCTACCTTTCAAAGGAAACCCCTTTTCAAAGGAAACCCCTGGAGTTTTTCTGGGCATCTGGCAAAAAGTCCGGAAAAACTCAGGCTTTTTTGGATCAGTCCTTAACAGATCACTCCTTAGCAGAATAATAATAGTCTCCGCTTTCCTTCTGCTCCCTATCGAGCCTTGAACCGAGGTTGTTTACACGGGGGCGCCTTGTTTCTTCATCCCTGCGGAAGGTGATGCCGAGGTTTTTAAGGAACCTGTTCATTCCGCCTTCCATGCTGAAAGGTCCGTGAGCTTCACCATATGCCGAGGGCTTGCCTTCAAAAACCAGGAGGCGTTGGCTGAGCATATCTATCATGTAAATATCGTGGTCAACCACCATAGCGGTTTTCTTGTTGTTTTCGGCAAAGCGGTTGATGACTTTGGTGGCCATGGAACGCTGCTCCACGTCGAGGTGGGCACTTGGCTCGTCAAGGATATAGAGGTCTGCTTCCTGGGAAAGACAGGCAGCAATTGCTACCCTTTGCAGTTCTCCACCGCTCAGGTCTGTGAGCAGGCTGTCGTAAATCTTCTCAAGCTGGAGAGGGTTTGAGATCTCAACCTCGTAGTAGCTTGTCCCGAACTTCTTTGAAATGCCCCTCAAGAAGTCCTGGACGCGTACAGGAATATCGGCTTTAATGTACTGGGGTTTGTAGGAGATTTTAACCTCGATTCCGGGGTCTCCTTCATCTGGTTTTATCTCTCCTGCCAGGACTTTTACGAAAGTGGATTTTCCTATCCCGTTAGGACCAACTATACCGAGAACTTCACCTTCGCGCAGGTTTCCACCTGTAGCTTTAAGGGAAAAGCCGTTTCCATACTGCTTTGAAAAGCTGTTGAAAGAAATCATGGACTTAAACTGGGCATCTTCCCTTGGGGGATGAACCTCGAACTTGATGGCTTCAGGCCGGATCCTGATGTTTTCTTCAGGGAGGTAGCCTTTAAGGTATTGATTGATCCCGACACGTACGCTTTTTGGAAGAGTAACCACACCGAAACCTGCAGGCTCACCATAGGCAATATGAATAACATCTGTGAGCATGTCAAGGATTGCAAGGTCGTGCTCGACCACAAGCACTGCCCTGTCCTTTGAGATTTCCTGGATAAGGCGGGCGGCGTTTATCCTCTGGTAGATATCGAGGTAAGGGCTTATTTCATCAAAGAAATAGAACTGGGCATCCTTTGCCGCACAGGCAGCAATTGCAACCCTCTGAAGTTCTCCACCGCTCAATTCCGTAATATTTCTACCGATAACGCTTCTCAGGTCAAGATAGTCAATAAGTTCGTCCATGACACCCCTTTCATCGGTCTTCTCAAGCAGCTCCAGGGTCTTGCCCTTGAAAGCTTTGGGGATCAGATCAACGTACTGGGGCTTCTGGGAAACCTTTACCTTTCCGTCCACAACGTCTTTGAAATAGTCGTGAAGCGCTGTACCGGCATAGTGTTCGAGTACCGTATCCCAGTCTCCTTTCCCCTGCCCGAAATTGGGGACCAGGGTCCCGGAAAGTATCTGGACAGATGTACTCTTTCCTATCCCGTTCGGACCCAAAATACCGGTTACTTTCCCCGTCCTCGGTATTGGAAGCCCAAAAAGGGCAAAACCGTTTGGCCCGTACCTGTGCGTGGGCTCCTTAAGGGCTTCAGGAAGCCCTATGATCATGATGGCATTGAAAGGACATTTATTAATGCATATTCCACAGCCCACACAGAGTTCCTCGGAGATAACCGGCTTTCCGTCTGCCTCAAAAACAATGGTCTCATCTCCTGTCCTGACTCTGGGACAGTACTTTTCGCACTCCTTGCTGCACCTTCTGGGCTGGCATCTGTCTTTGTTAAGTATAGCTATTCTCATATTAGTCCCCGGAAATTACGTTTTTTGATTGGTTAAGGTATAAATGAATCCAGTGGCGTGAGTTTATTATGCGGGCTCAGTCGTGTGAGCTCATATTATAAGTACTATTATTTTGTATGTTTCAGTTATTAGCATGAAATGCCTGCTCTGGTATATGAACCGTTGGAATGCTACAGGCATAAAATATCATGGTGGAAAGGAGAATAATTAAAAATAAAGGTAAAAACCAACGGCAAAAGAGCCGGGATAAAAAGGCTATCTTTTTTAGAAAAAAAGCCTTTTTTTGAAGCCCGGGAAAAGATTTATTAATTAAGGAGCAGAGTCCATGTCACAAGGAAGAAGTCGATAACTATAAACTCGACATAAAACCAGTCTTTAAACTTGAATTCCTTGGTGTTTATTTTAAGAGGGATATAAATAAGCTTCTGGACGTAATATGTGATTCCGATAACGATCATGAATATGACGTACCAGATCCTGTCTTCGCCTGTACCGTACTGATTAAACATTATGAACCCGGCAAGTATTCCGAGTATTGCAGAAACAATTGTTTTTATAATGCCTTCCCTGTGAGCTTTCTGCTTCTCTTCAGGGGTCATTTGCTTTATAAAGCTCTTTTTTTCAGGGACCTCAACGTTTACTGCAGTACTTTCTACAGAAGCCTCTGTAATTTTTGCAGGCTCCTTTCTGGACTTTGACTTTGGGGATTGTTTACTCAACCTACATTCTCTCCTGAATGACAATTATCTTTCCCGGGAATATAATGTTAACTGAAGCTAAAAATGTAAAACTGGATTATCAGATTTGAATCATCATATTTAAATTTTTATAATTTAAATATTAGAGCTGAATTTCAGCATTTAAATAAACTCATTACTTAAAACATTACCGATCTGATCTATGGATATCGAATCAATCCCTATTGAATTTAAATGTTTTGAAAATTTTGAAGGTCTGTGCCCTCCGGGGTGGTAAACAAGTGTAACTTCAGGGTCAAGTTTTCTGACCATGGTCTCAAGCCCGCAAACGTCAAGGTGATCGCTTATTTTAATAGTTGGATAGGGATAATCTGCCCGGCAGCTAAGCACGTATTTTTTCACATTCCAGGGAAGCTTGTTAAGGTCCCAGGGAGCCACAACGAAAACATCATCTTCTCCTCCAGACTCAAGCCCTGCAAGTTCTCCCGCGTCCTCAAGCATGCTCCGGGTAAGTGCCCTTGTCCTTGCTTCCATCCGAATTGCACCATTGTACCCAAAACCTCTCATTAATTCAACCGCACGCTGGGCTTTTCCAAACTCATACGCCCCAAAGGCTACAGGGCCGCTCTCAAAAAGTGCGCATTTCATGCTGTCAAGGTCATCCGCAAAATGACAGGAAGGGTCCTCAGGGTCACCGTAGTTAGCCTCGGTGATAAGGACGTCACAGGGAGGAAGTTTACTGGCGTCTTTAACGTCCCCCGTTACCAGAATTCGTGTTCCTACATCGTTTTCCCAATAAAAAGAAGTCGCTCCGGCGGTGTGTTCTGTAGGATAAGTCTTTACCCTGACCCCCTCGATGTCAATATCATCCCCGAGACTGCACATACTACCCACATATTTTTTATCATGCCTGATTTCAAGAGCTGCTGCTGTTTTTTCCGTGCAGACAGCCCTGGGAGAGAGCATAGCAGACTTTCCGTTATGGTCGGAATGAGCATGGGTAATAAGATAAGCATCTGGCTGGGGGTGTTTTCCCAGAGTCCGGGTAGTATCGATAGAAAAGGTACGTAAATCTCCTGAATCGTCCCTGAAACGAATTGAGATGTGGGGTTTAAAAGTACCTCGCGAGTTACGCTGCCTGAGAGCAAGCACTCCAAGGTCAATTAGTTTTTTAGAAATCACGCCAATCCCTGAGGAGATTACACTTAAGATATTTAAGCTTAGGGAAAGTGATGGTGTAGTCCTGATATTAGTCCTGATATATTAAATCTAAAGAGAAAAAAGGAAAAAAGAATCAAGAGTATACCTGGATCAATACATCAAAATTCCATTAAATTGAAAAAATTAAACTGGAGATTAGATAAAAGTGGTGTGGAACCAATGAGATCGATCTAATCTCCAGCTGGCCTTAAAAGCATGGCCCTGGGATCAGGAAGAAACTTCCTTGGCCAGGATATAAGCGACCATTTCAGGGTTAAGCTTGCTTTCCCTTGAAACTTTTTTCTCAATCTCCTCAGTGGTTTTACCTTCGGTCTTCATTTCCTTAATTTTTTCAATCACTGAGGACGGAATTGTATAGTATTCATTAATGTCTTTCCTGTGTCCCCACACATCTCCTTCCAGGAGCTGGACCCTCTGCATCTGAAGGAACATCTCTATGGACTTTGAGACCGTGCGAATGTAAGATTTGGGTAACTGAATAACCTCAATCTTCGGACATGTTTCAACAAGTCCAAAGATGTCTTTGTTAGAAGGCCTGAAAGCCAGATGAACAATACGCTCATTCGGATTAAGTGTAAAGATCTCTTCCCTTGAACTAACCACTCTTATTCTCATGTTTTTGCCCCCACTGTAAAGCTGTTTTGTGTTTTAAGTTATTTTGTAAGTCAGGTTATTTTGTGTTTTTACTTTATTAGAAAGTACTTATACTTATTATAAATAGTTATCTCATTGCACTGACATTATTTAGGTAGTCTATCAGTACATTTATTCATATAACAATCCATAGAAATAACCTTAAAATGCCTCAAAAAAGATTAAAACCTTTTTTTTCAGGTAGATTATTTACATTATAGATAATTTTTATCAAAGTTCTTACTAAAAAAATTTTAGGCTACAATTAGAATTATTCAGGTTATTATATTCCAGATTCTTGTTTTTAGCTTAAAGTTTAACTGAGATTTTACTGAAAGAAGGGTTAATTGGACTCCAATCAGAATTAATAAAAAAGTTATTGAGTTTAGCGTATTAAATAGAAGGAACTTCCTGAGAAATATCCAGAAGGTAAAAACTCCCATCTGTGGGGGAACTTTGAGAAAATCTACTAAAAAGAAACCGGGAAAAAGTTTGGCGCCCTCAGGTTCCCTGAACCCTGGGCGGCATTTTTCAGAAGGATAAAAAAAGTCAGAGAAGCTTATCAAGTTCTGAAGCCAGAACACTGCCCTGAGTTACACCCATAAAGCGCTTCACTTCAGTCCCATCCTTCTGAATGATCAGGGTCGGGACAGCGTGTATGCCGTACTTTGAGGCAAGCTCCTGGTTTTCATCCACATCGACAACTTTAAACTCAACTTTATCCCCGTACTTTTTCTCGAGCTCTTCAAGAATAGGTTTTTGCATCCTGCAAGGTCCACACCATGTTGCGGAAAAGTCCAATAACATCGGTTTCATAAAATCACCTGCAATACTTGAAACGTCTGAGACTTTTTCAGTTCTTAGCTTATCTACTCCGGCAGCGCACAAAGGGATCGTATATATGCATCCGTACGGCACAGCTACCGAAACCCAATCCTGAATGTAGAGGTCTAAAGATAGAATTACCAGATACAGGGTCGGGACTCGATTTGTATATATTAGCTTCGAGTATATATAATGCTTATCTAAGTCCCGCGAGCCTGTATTTAAATTTATTCCGAAAAGGAAGACACGGAAAGCTTTTTATTGATTTCCTTTCTCACGGTCTCCTTTTCGAGATTTAATAATGTTGCCGAAATACATGCACCCTTCCATAGAGATCGTCGGCATCTCCGGAGATTCGTCAACCATTTTTACTGGAGCGCCACGGATAAGTACGCAGGGTACAGTTTCTCCGGCTTCTCCCATAATGAGTTCGGCAGCCGAGACCAGATTGTCTGCTACAGCTTTATATGTAATACGAAGAGGTTTTCCATAGATATCGTTAGTTCCCCGGGCATCCTCCACAGGCACAAAACCAGAAACCCCGAGTGCAATTCCTGTACAGCCGAGACGCAGAGGCTGGGTCCTGCTGTCCCCTATAATCACTCCCAGTCTGCAGGAGTAACGCTGCTCAAGTCCTTTCCGGATGCTCTCGGAACTTTTTCTCGGGTCTTTAGGGAGCAGGACCACATGACCTTCTGGAGCATTTGAAGCATCTATTCCAGCATTAGGAGAAAGAACACCTTTTGTGATCGTAAGTGCTGCTCCAAAAACGCCACCAAAGAGCTCGTCACATTCCTGAAGCACAAGCTCCATTTCCCTTGGGTCTATTCCGTATTTTTCCCCGAGGGACAAAGCCCTTTCTCCAGGCCGGATTCCAGCAAGATCGACAATTCTGTTTTCCGCTGTACCAACAGCAGATTCAGCCAGCACAAAAATATCCCCATTAACTGGAACAATACCTGCGGCCTGTAACGAAGCTTCGAGGACCTGAACGAGGTCGTCCCCTGCTTTAATGATAGGGGTTTTAATCCCGAACATCTGAATGGAAGTGATTTCTGGACTCATTTTGATGCCTTTAGAAAACTTGATGCTTTTAGAAAACTGTAACTGATCTCGATTTTAGAAAAAATAAAATCAATATGGACAGAATCAACCGTAAAATACCGGAAGGTATTGATAAATGTATCCGAAAGCTCCAGAAAACTCCCAGGGAGAAAAAGGGTCATAAAAAATATACCCAGAAAAATTAACCTGGGAAACTAAAAACAAATGCTAAAAGATCAAAGTCGAACCTGAAAGCAAAGGTTTACATTCAGACAGGAGCGGTAAGAGAATTCTTCAGTTTACTGTAACACCTTTCGAAGATAACCGGATTAGTTTCGATTTCTGTAATTCCAAAATTATAGAAGTCTGCAAATTCCCTTACCCTGGAATCGAAATTCTGCTGGTAGTTTGAGCCGGTATTAATTTTTGCTACTTTAGTATATCTGGCAGCCTGAAATACCAGCTTTGACTCTTCCAGAGCTTCAAGGCTTCTGGCAAACCCATTAGCCACAACCATTTTTTCCCAGTTGGCAGCCCACATGGGAGTGAGCATGAAAACCCTTTCACCCCTGAAACCCTTTATTTTTTCCGTGAAAGCACTTTTGCCCCCTAAGGCCGCACAGATGCAGTCATCGACGATGTTTCCTTCAGAGTCCCTGAGCAAGGCGAGAGGACATTCAAGGTACTTGAAATCTTCTTCAAGGTCTTTGAACAAATTTCCGCAAAGCCCATAGAACAAAAGAATGCCATCTGAAAAGAGCGACATCTTTAGAATCGCATCATATACATTCATTTTCAACCTTGTAGTCCGATTCCTCACGCCAACGACTTCGAGGATGTTGAGCACAAGCATGAGACCCTCACCACCCACATGCTTCACATCCTTAAAGCACCGGTGTGCCTCGACATTTTCGAGCGTCAATCTCCGGCAGGAACAGCCAATTTCACCAAACTTCCGTACAATGTCCTTTGAACTCCCAGTATTTAGTATTAGAACTTCATCCACCTCTTCATCATGCTCTATAAGACGAACAAGTTCGTCCTCAAAGATTTTACATGATATGATACTCATGATCCTCATTGTGACCTCCTTTTCAGGTTCCCTGGCTCTGGAGAAAAAATAACATAAAATCCAGCAACATATCCAGATCCCTTCACCAGCAGATCCAGGCTCCAGAAAAAAACGGAAAAAATACCACCTCAAAACCCACAAAAACCCGGAATGGATGCAGCAAATTACAGTTAATGTCAATTATAATGTATTTCCTGTGAGTATTTAAAAGTAGGTTATAAGAAAAAGGTAAGAAGTGCACAAAGAAAATTCTTTTTAAAAAATGAATGCAATGGAATAAAGTGTTCAGGATATAAACCCTTTAACACTGGAAGAAAAAGAGAAGAAACCCATTAAAGGGAATTTATGCATTCTTTTATTTCTCAGAGATACCTGCCATGGAAATTAATTTAGGGGTATATCTCTGAGATCCGATTGGCATTATATGGACCCCACGTGATAGTTTTGTCAGTTCCTTAATAGTTTCGGAAGCTATCAAAAGGCCTTCTTCCATAGGGGAAGATGCGTCTTTCATTCGAAGAATGATTTCTTCAGGCACATGAATTCCCGAAATGTTTTTATTCATAAATTCAGCCATGCCCATGGATTTTAAAGGAATCAAGCCTGCGATTATAGGTACCTCGAGATAGTTTACCGCTTCAGTAAACTCCTCAAACATGCCTATATCATATACAGCCTGCGTCTGGATAAAATCTGCTCCACACCTTACCTTCTTTTCAAGCTTTATGAGCTGCAGAGGTTTTTCAGGATCTATGCCAGAAACAGCGCCTGCACAGAAAGAAGTGCCTCCATCAAGCTTATTTCCTGCAAAATCAATGCCTGAATCAAGCTTCCGGACAAGTTGCAGCAACTGTACGGAGTCAAGGTCATAAACAGGCTTTGAGCCAGGGTGATCACCACAGGTAGGATAGTCCCCGGTCATCAGGCAGATGTTCCGGATTCCAAGTGCATATGCTCCCAGAAGATCAGACTGAAGCCCTATTCTGTTCCTGTCCCGGCAGGTAAGCTGCATGATAGGCTCATGTCCTTCATCGAGTAGAAGCTTGCTGAAAGCCAGAGAACTCATATGCATAATTGAGCACTGGTTATCTGTAACATTTATAGCATCTACAATACCTTTTATCTGGCGAGCATCTTCAAGAGTATCTGAGAATCTTGTCCCTTTGGGAGGAGAAACCTCAGCAGTAACCAGAAATTTCCTGGAGTTCAGTTTTTCACGGAAATTAAAGAGCATTGAATAAGAATATTAGGAATGAAATTATTTAAAGCCATGCTCCTCAGGGACCCGGGCAACGTTAAAAATCAAGCCTGCTAATTACATTATAGAAATGCCTGACATGTAGATTAATTGCAGTTTTTGGAAATTAACCTGTAGTTTTACCATTAAGCACAAAAACATTAGTAAAAATTAATTAACACCATGCTCCAGGGGAGCATGGGTAATATAAAGAAGATCAAGCCTGTTGATTTTCTTCAGGCGATCATAAATAAGACTCCAGACACAGTTTTTCTCCCTGTTAACTTCACACATCCCATTCACAGCCCCTCCGCAGGGCCCGTTGAGAAGAGCTTTAGGGCACTGAGCCTTCGGACAGAGCCCGCCATACTTACTTATGGTACAGTCTCCACACATAACACACTGGTCAAGAAGCAGTTTGCCTCCACTGGAGCCGCCAAGTGAAAGGGTGTTGTTTGAACCATATACGGGGAGGTCTACAACACTTGCAACAGCAGAAACTCCACTGCCGCAGCCCATAACAAGAATACAGCTTGCTTCGTTTATTTTAGCGTTTTTCTCAACCAGAGACTCAAAGGACCGGATACTGCAGGAGGCAGTAGGGAGAGCCCAGCCTACCACGTGCTTTCCGCTCTCTTCAAGTTTCCTGCACATATTAAGGACTTCAGGTTCTCCTCCGGTCTTCAGTTTTGCAGCGCATACATTGCATCCGACAATAAAGATATCGTCTTCGTCTTTTAACATGTCCAGAATTTCTTCAAAGGGTTTCGCTGAAGTTATAATCATAATTACCTCAAATATCG
>DUGS01000077.1:0-699 GCA_013331265.1 Methanosarcina sp. | reverse complement strand
TAATCATAATTACCTCAAATATCGGTATTCCAGGTTAGTCCGATTCGAAATACATTCACGGATCATCTCTGCAATAAGCGGCAAGGAGCGGGCCTGACCATCCAGTTTCCGTGCAAGGCGCCCAAATTGCAACAGGGTGCCCATAACAAGCACATCGGTGGTTTCTGTTTCATGGGAAACTGCATCCCTGGCAAGGGCTGCATCTCCTCCCCTTGCAAGCATCTCCTGTTTTATTATCAGAGCTTCTGTGGTTGTAAGGTTCTTTATCTTCAAAACAAGATGGATGCTTTTTTCCTGCATTACCTCTGAGCCAGTTTTTGTAGCTCCAATATTCCTCATTGCAATGCCTGCATCCTGAGGGGTTTTCACTTCAAGAACTGAAACCTCATACCTGCCCTCCTTTACAACACTTGTGCGGCTTCTCAGGGCTCCTGAAAGCTTAACAACGTCAGAAGTCTCGGGTACATCATGTGTACGGATAATGTGTGCGCCTTTGTAAACAGCAATTGCCGCTGCAGCCAGGCTGCCGTAGAGCCTTTCATTTGCAGGTTTTCCGAGCACATCTCCTATGAAGGACTTCCTTGAAAGAGCTGCAAGCAGAGGTTTTTCAAAAATTTTCAGGCGTTCGAAATCATCAAGGGTTTCAAAATCATAAATAGGGAGCTTATCTTCTATCCACCTGCCTGATGCAGGGTCAAG